>JAJECF010000088.1 GCA_022822125.1 Alphaproteobacteria bacterium | reverse complement strand
AAAACAACACCAAATCAGCAAAAATGTTTCACTACATTTTTCTCAACCCGCGCCAACCACCACCCCACTATCCAATCATTTCAACAACTTGGCGAAACCGGAACCCGCAAAAATCGACACCGACTGTTCAAGTTGGGCCTGATGGAGTCGCGCAAGCTGCTCCCCAACGCCAGCTACTTCGCCTTCACCGCCACGCCGAAGAACAAGACGCTGGAGATATTCGGCGACCCGGAGCCGCAGCCCGACGGCGCGGTCAGGCACCGCGCCTTCCACAGCTACACCATGAAGCAGGCGATCCAGGAAGGTTTCATCCTGGACGTGCTGGAGCACTACACGCCCGTGGACAGCTATTACAGGCTTGCCAAGACGGTCGAGGACGACCCGGAATTCGACGTGAACAAGGCGCAGAAGAAGCTGCGCCGCTTCGTCGAGGGCCACGACCACGCGATCCGCCTCAAGGCCGAGATCATGGTGGACCATTTCCACGAGCAGGTCCTTGCCCGCAACAAGATCGGCGGCGGGGCGCGGGCGATGGTGGTGACCAACGGGATCGAGCGCGCCATCCAGTATTTTCACGCCATCGACAGATACCTGAAGGAACGCAAGAGCCGCTACCGGGCCATCGTGGCCTTTTCCGGCGAGCATGAATATGGCGGCGCGAAGGTGAGCGAAGCGTCGCTGAACGGCTTCCCGTCCGGGCGGATCGCGGAGAAAATCCAGGAAGACCCCTATCGGTTCCTCGTTTGCGCCGACAAGTTCCAGACCGGCTACGACGAGCCGCTGCTGCACACCATGTATGTCGACAAGACCCTGTCGGGGATCAAGGCGGTGCAGACCCTGTCGCGGCTGAACCGGGCACGCCCGAAGAAGCACGATGTCTTCGTGCTGGATTTCTTCAACGAAGCGGAGACGATCCGCGACGCCTTCTCGGACTTCTACCGGGCGACGATCCTGTCCGACGAAACCGACCCGGACAAGCTGCACGACCTTCAGGCGGACCTGGACGGTGCCCAGGTCTATTCATCCGAGCAGATCGACGAGTTGGTGGCACTCTATCTGGACGGGGCGGAGCGCGACCGGCTCGACCCGATCCTCGACGCTTGCGTGGCCGCCTACATGCGCGACCTGAACGAGGACGGGCAGGTGGACTTCAAGGGCAAGGCCAAGGGGTTTGTGCGGACCTATGCCTTCCTGTCCTGCGTCCTGCCCTACACGAACGCAGCGTGGGAAAAGCGTTCGATCTTCCTGAATTTCCTGATCGCGAAGCTGCCGGCCCCGAAGGAAGAGGACCTGTCCAGGGGCATTCTCGACGCCATCGACATGGACAGCTACCGCTTAGAGAAACGGGCGATGCAGAAAATCCTGCTGCCCGACGAGGATGCCGAGATCGAACCCGTGCCGACCAGCGCCGGCGGCCACAAAGGCGAACCGGAACTGGACAGGCTCTCGAACATCGTCGCGACCTTCAACGACCTGTTCGGAGATATCCGGTGGGAAGACGCCGACCGCGTCAGGCAAATGGTCACGGAGACCATTCCCGACCGGGTCGCCGCCGACAACGCCTTCAAGAATGCCCAGCAAAACTCGGACCGCGAGAATGCCCGAATAGAACACGACAAGGCCTTGCAGCGCGTGATGACCGCGATGATGAGGGACGACAACCAGCTGTTCAAACAATTCATGGATAATGAGGGATTCAGGCGCTGGCTCACGGACGCGGTGTTCCAGCTGTCATACGAACGAAAGGACGCCCGTCAAATCCGCCCGTCATAAGCCCGCCGGCCGATCTCTGCGGCGATGATCGTGAAGCGGTCGCGGGCGAGCGCCGCCTCCAGTTCGCGGGCGAGCGCGGCGCGATCGCGGACGGCGACGCCCTCGCCGCCGAGCGCCCTTGCGACGGCGGGGAAGTCGGTGGCGCCGAAGTCCACGGCGAGGTTGGGGAGCTGGGAGGTGCGCTGCTTCAGTTCGATCAGGCCGAGCTGCGCGTCCGCGAAGACGAGGATGGGCAGCGCGAGCCCGAGGTCGCGCAGCGTGGCCAGTTCGCCGAGCACCATCTCCAGGCCGCCGTCGCCCATCGTCGCCACCACTGCGCGGTCCGGCTCCGCCAGCTTGCGGCCGATGGCGAGCGGCAGGGCGCCGCCCATGGTGCAGAGGCCGGTGGACTGGAGCAGGCCGCGCGGGCGGTAGCATTCGAAGAGCTGGCTCAGCACGATCCGGTGCGCGCCGCTGTCGGTCGTCACCACCGCGTCGCGCGGCAGCGCCCGGCGCAGCACATCGACGACCGCCGCCGGGCCCCATTCCTCGTCGAGGCGGCTTTCCGCGCGGAGCGCCGCCTTCGCCGCCGCCGGCTCGCCCTCCGGCCAGGCCTCGCGCGGCGCGACGCCCCGGCCGAGCGCCTCCAGGCCGGCGGCGACATTGCCGGGGAAGGCGAGCCGGGCCCGGTGCATGCCGTGGCCGCCGGGGACGGCCGGCAGGTCGATGACGCGCGCGCCGTCCGCCCACGGGTCGCGCCAGCCGATGCGCATCTCGATCGGGTCGTAGCCGGCAAGCACCACGCAGTCCGACGCCGCGATGAGCGGCAGCAGGCGGCGGTCCGCGCGCGGGCTGAGGCCGGCGCCGCCGAGCGCCAGCGGGTCGTCTTCCGGCAGCGCGCCCTTCGCCTTGTAGCCGGTGACGAGCGGCGCGCCGAACCGCCGGCAGAAATCCGCGACGGCCGCCTCCGCGCCCTGGTTCGGCACGTCGAGGCCGGCGATGACGAGCGGGCGGCGGGCCTCGGCGAGCCAGGACCGCGCCTCCTCCAGCGCCGGGCCCTCCGCCGGGCCGACCGGGGCGGGCGTCGGCTCCGGGGCGGGCGGCGGGGCGGGCTGCTCGCGGGTCTGCACGTCGATGGGGATGTCCAGCAGCACCGGGCCGGGCCGGCCTTCCGTGGCGATGGCGACCGCCCGGTCGGCGAGCAGGGCGGCCATGCCGTCCTCGACGCGGAAGGCCGCCTTGGAGACCGGCTCCACCAGCTTCACATGGTCGAGCACCTGGTGGGTGTAGGCGTGGCGCTCGTCGGTGGAGACGCAGCCGGTCAGCACCACCATCGGCACGCGGTCCTGCCAGGCATTGGCGATGACATTGACCGCATTGGCGAGGCCGGGGCCGATGGTGGCGACCAGGATGGCCGGCGCGCCGTCATGGTGGTGGACGCCCTCGCCCATGAAGCCCGCGGCGGTCTCGTGCCGGGCAAGCGTGACGCGGATGCCGGCCCGGTCGAGCGCGTCCATGACGGCCAGCACCTCGCCGCCCGGAATGCCGAAGGCGTGCCGGCAGCCGGCCGCGGCCAGCCGCTCTGCGATCAGGTCAGTCGAGTCGGGCATGCCGGTCCGTCTCCTGCGGTGCGGCGCCGTCATGGCTGGCGGCGATCTTCATGGCGATATGCCCGCCGGCGGAGATCGGCGGGAAGCGCGGCGCCGCGCCCGGGGCGACGCAGGACGGGATCGCGCGGATCGGCGCGTCATAGTCCGGATGCATGAAATAGCCGATGGTCTGCCGGCGGGAGCGGGCGCTGTTCAGGTCCTGCGGATTGGCGACGCGGTGCAGCGTCGAGGTCCAGCGGCCGTTGGTCCAGCGCGCCATCATGTCGCCGAGATTGACGACCAGCGTTCCGGGCGGCGGGCGCACCGGCCGCCAGGCGCCGTCCGGCATCCGCACTTCCAGCCCGCCATCGGCATCCGTCATGGCGAGGATCGTCAGCGCGCCGAAATCGGTATGCGCGCCGGTGCGCAGCTGGCCCGGCTTCGGCGGTTCGCGGAGCGCGGGATAGTGGTGGCTCGACAGGATGGAGAAATGGCGGCCGATCCAGCCGGCGAAATAGTCCTCCGCCTCGCCCAGCGCCAGCGCGAAGAGGCGCAGCAGGTCCGCCGAAAGCCGCTCATAGGCCCGGTAGATCGCGACCAGCGCCTCGGCCGCGCCCGCCGGGGCGTCGGGATAGATATTGGGCGCATAGGCACTCGCCGCCTCCGGCATATGGGCGAAACGGTCCCGGTGGTCGTCCACGGGCCCGAGGAAAAAGGTCTCGCGCAGGTCGGGCGGCGCATCCTCGCCCAGCGTGTAGGCGAGGCCGCGCGTGGCGAAGCCGTGAAAGCCGCGCTGGCGCGAGAAGCCGGTCGGCCGCCAGCGCTCCTTCTCCGCGCGCGGCAGGTCGAAAAAGGCCCGCGAACGCTCGAAGGCGCGCTCCATGACCGCCGGGTCCATGCCGTGGCCGGAGACGATGAGGAAGCCGATGCGCTCGCAGGCCGCCGCCGCCGCGCGGGCGACCGCCGGCTTGCCGCTGCCGTCGAGGAAGGGCGCGATGTCGATGACCGGAATGCCTGCGCTCACGCCGCCGCCTCCGAGAGCCCGGCGTCCACCGCTTCCTCGTAAGGCGCGTCATGAGAGATCAGCCCGCCCGCCAGCAGGGCCGCCTTGAGGCGCGCATAGGCGGCGGGCGGCAGCGCCGTGCCGCGCGGCCAGACACGCGCCTCGCGGTAGCCGGCCACGATGCGCGCGAAGCCCTCCGGCGGCAGGTCGGGGAAGAAGGCCGGCCCCACCAGCGCCGCGGTTTCGGCGGGCTCCGCCTCATGGAGGCGCCTGAGCGCGGCGGCGATGGCGCGGGTGAGCGCCATGCAGGCGGGCCGGCGCTCGGCGGCGAAGCGCCTTGTGGTGTAGAAGCTGGTGAAGGCGATATCGCCGCGCGCCGAGAACCGGTGCCAGAGATGCCCGTGCCCGCCGGCGGTGAGGCGCTCGGCGTAAGGCTCGAACAACTGGACGACGTCGATCTCGCCGCGTTTCAGCGCTTCGGCGTTCTCCGCCATCGAGGCGTCGGGCGCGCGCGTCAGGGCGGCGGGGTCGATGCCGGCGCGGTCGAGGTCGTCGTAAAGCAGCATCCAGGGCGTGGGCACATCGGTGGCGACGCCGATGCGCGGACCGACCAGGTCCTCGAACCGGAACTGCGGATTGGGCTCGCGGCCGACCAGGATGAACGGGTCGCGCGCCACCACTTGCGCGAAGCAGACCAGCGGGCTCTTCCCGCCCCGCTTGTGGGCGGCGTCGTGGTGCATCATCACCCGCATCGGCCCGCCGAAGGAGACGTCCGCGCGCCCGTCGATCAGCCCCCGGGCCGTCTCGGGCGGCGAGGGCGAGAGCCGGAGCTCGACCTCCAGCCCCTCGGCCTCGAACAGCCCCGAAAGCGCGGCCAGGTAGAACGGCGTGTAGCTGCAGGCGCGCAGGTTTTCGTAAAGGACGATCTTTTCGCTTGCCATGGCGCGAGACTAGCCCAGCGCGCCGCCGGGGACGATACCGGACGCTCAGTCGCCCGGCAGGGCGCGCCAGTCCTCGAAGGAGATGGCGCGGCCGGGATAGGCGGGACTGGCGAAGGGCCAGATGTCGGCGATCCAGGCGCGAACCGTCCGGTAGAGCTCCTCGTCGAGCCCGCTCGCGAGCGCGTCGGCGCGCACCCACATCATGACCTTGCAGTCATGGCCGCGCTTGCGGGTGGGCTTGATATAGACGCAGCCGAGGCAGCGGCCCTCGTCCGGCGCCATCACGGTATAGGCGAAGGAGGCGCGGTGCCTGAACTCGTGCTGGTGCCAGCCGAGATCGACGAGGTCGTCCTCGAGGGTGAGTCCCTCGGGCCATGAGCCGCCGCTTTCCGGGCTGTAGGTCGCGCGCAGGTGTTCGACGCTCGACATCACGGCGTCGTAGTCCTTGACGAGATCGTTGACCGTCAGCATCCGCAGGCGGAACCGCGGATGTTCGAGGATATCGGGAACGTCGAAACCGTCGGGGACGAGGCGGCGGCGGTCGTGCATGGGGCGCGCTCCGGCATGGCGTGTTCGCGGGCGGCCATTCTACCGGCATCGGCGCCGCGTGTGCCGAAAGGCAGCATCGGCGCCGCGTGTGTCGAACGGCAGCGTCGGCGCCGCGTGTGTCGAAAAGGCGGCGTCGCCGCCGCCGGGGCCGATACCGGATAGCGCGATGCACCATCGGCTTGCGCGGCCGTCCTCTTCGACAAGCTCAGGACAGGCTCTCGATATGCGGCTATGCCGCTGCTCGGGATGAGGTCCCGGAGCCTTGCCTTCCTCTTATTCCTCACCCTGAGTAGCGCCCGCGCCGGCGGGCGCGTATCGAAGGGCCGCTGCTGGTTTCGCACCGATCGATACCACTCCAGCTATGGAGCCTGCCCGTGGCTATCGCAACCGTCACCAGCCGCGAATTCAACCGGGATGTCGCCCGCGCGAAGAGGGCTGCGCAGGCGGGTCCTGTCTTTATCACCGACCGGGGCAGGCCGGCGCATGTGCTGCTCTCGATCGAGGAGTTCCGGCGGCTGGCCGGCAGGCGCCGCAGCCTTCTGGACACGCTGTCGATGGCGGGTCTGGCCGATATCGAGTTCGACCCGCCGCGCGCTTTCGCATCCCGGCATTGACGCCTGTGGAGCTGGAGATCGGCCTCCTGCCGGCCGGTCCCCGGGCCGAAGGGCGGTAATTGCAGCCGGTCGGGCGAGGCCCTACGGTCGGCGGCCCGTTTCCGGGAGTGCGCGCCTTGCCCGTCTTCCCCTTCCACGAATTGCGCCGCGCGGCCTGGAACCTGGCGGGCGGCAATGTGCGCCCCGGCGAGGACGTGCTGGTGGCGGCGAGTTCGGACCAGGAGCCGGCGCTGGTCGATGCGCTCGCGGCGGCCGCCGATGCGGCCGGCGCGGGCACGGTAACGGCCGCCGTCATCGCCTGCCCGGCCGACATGGCCGATTACCGCCACCCCGCGCCGGTCATCGCCGCGGCGGAGCGCGCGGGCCTTACCGTGGTGGCGACCTCCATGCGCTTCCCGCGCGCCTATGACGACCTGAGCCGCGCGCTCTTCGCCGCCGGCCGCCGGCAGGTGCTCATCAACAACGCGCCGCTCGAGGAGTTCGTGCGCGGCGCGGCGCTCGCCGACCCCGAGGCGCTGCTGCGGCGCACGCGGCGGCTCGCGCGCGAGGTCTCGGCGGCGCGTTCCGTGCGCGTCACATCGCCGAACGGGACCGATCTCACCGTCCGCGTCTGCCGGCCCTGCCTGCCGCTTACCGGCTTCGCGGAGGAGGATACGGGCTTCGGCTCCTTCCCGAGCGGCGAGGCCATGCTGTCGCCGGAGGAGGGCAGCGCGGAAGGCGTGTTCGTGGCGGATGCCTTCGGGCAGGTCGTCTATCTGGCCGGCGCCGGCCCGCAACTCGGCCTGCTGGAGGACCCGATCCGGCTGGAATTCGCCGCCGGCCGGCTGGCCCGCCTCTCCGGCGGCAGCGCCGCAAGGCGGCTGGAGGCGGTGCTGGACGCGGCGGACGGCGAGGCGCGGCTGCTCGCCGAGCTGGGTCTCGGCACCAACAGCCACGCGCGCCCGGTCGGCCATGTGGAAAACAAGTTCCGCCTCGGCACCGCGCATATCGCGCTCGGCGACAACCACCTGATCGGCTGGCGCGCGGCGGACAGATACGGCGGGACGATCACAAGCAACCGCCATATCGACCTCGTCGCCGACAATATCCGCATCGAGATCGACGGCGCGCCCGTCGAGCCGTGAGCGGGGCGGCCGGACCCGCCGGTCAGGGCGCTTCGGCGCCTTCCGCGAGGATGGAGAGATAGCGGTCGTAGCAGAACAGCCTGTTGCGGGGCCGGCCGGTCAGTTCGCGCGCGATGCCCTGTCCGATCAGGGTCTGCATGGCGGCGGCGGCGGTGGGGAAGGACAGCCCGCTGCGCCCGCAGACTTCGGACAGCGACAATATCGGTCGCGTTTTCAGCGCGTCATGCACGCGCAAGACCGAGCCGGCGCGCCGCCCGGCGCTCCCTTCTATCGCAACCCGGTCCGCCGCAAAGGTTTCCATCAGGCGGCGGGAGGTGGCGACGGCACCCTCGGCCGTAGCCTGCACGCCCTCCAGGAAGAAGGCGAGCCATTCCTCCCAGTCGCCGGTGAGGCGCACGCGGTTCAGCAGGTCGTAGTAGCGGCTGCGATGCTGCTTCAGGTAGAGGCTGAGATAGAGGAGCGGCTGGCGCAGCGCGCCCGCATGGCAAAGCAGGAGGGTGACGAGCAGCCGCCCGACGCGCCCATTGCCGTCCAGGAAGGGATGGATGGTCTCGAACTGGACATGCGCGAGCCCCGCCCGCACAAGGGAGGGCAGACCGTCATCGGCGTGGCAGAAGCGTTCGAGCGCCGCCATGCAGTCCGGCACGGCGGTGTGGGGCGGCGGCACGAATTGCGCATTGCCGGGCCGCGTGCCGCCGATCCAATTCTGTGAGCGGCGGAATTCGCCGGGCGCCTTGCCGCCGCCCCGTCCCCGGGACAGCAGCACGGCGTGAATCTCGCGGATCAGCCGATTGCTCAGCGGGAAGCCCTCGCCCAGACGGCGCAGGCCGTGGTCGAGCGCCGCAACATAGTTGGAGACCTCGACAACATCCGCGACCGGAGCGCCGGGCGCCTCCTCCATCTCGAAGCGCAAAAGGTCGGACAGCGTGGACTGCGTGCCCTCGATCTGCGAGGACAGCACCGCCTCCTTGCGCACATAGGCGTAGAGGAAAATGGTGTCGTCCGGCAGCAGCATCGAAACGGCGTCGAGCCGCCCGAGGGCGAGCGTCGCCCTCTCCAGCGCCTGCTGCAGGGGGCCGTCCAGAACCAGCGCGGGGTCCGGCGGCAGCGGCGCAGGCACGAAGGCGCGAACCGGCTCGCCGCCCGCGCTTGCGCTCTCATATCGGCCGGTCTCCCTGCGCTGCATGTGGCGGCCGCCCTGTTAAGGTTTCGTCAATAGCGGCGCATGCCATTAAAATTCAGCGCCTGAATTTAAATAGCACCGGACGGAGCGCCGCCGCAATGCCGGCCCCCAGCATCTGCCGCTCCCTGGCGGAAGCGCGCCTGGAAGGCTATCGGCATGAGGGACACATGCGCGTCGAGGAGCCGGGTGCGGCCGTCGGGCGTGAAGCTGGCGAGGTCGTAGCCGGCCTGTCGCTCATCCGTCCAAGGCCCGTTTGGCATTACCGAAAGGGATTATATACGAAAGTGCCCATTTAGGGGTTGACGTTTGACCCGTTTTCTGGCACTCTGTTTCCATAAATAGGGAGACAGGGCTATGGCAAGGAACGCACCGGGCAAGCACCTCCGCAAGGGTATGCCTCTGGTCGAGGTCATGCGGATTTTCCCCGAGGACGCGACCGCCGAGGCTTGGTTCATCAAGGCCCGCTGGCCCGAGGGTATCCGCTGCCCGCATTGCGGCAGCCACCGGGTGCAGGAAAGCACGGCGCACAAGACCATGCCTCACCGTTGCCGGGATTGCCGCAAGCGGTTTTCGGTCAAGACCGGGACCGTCATGCAGTCCTCGAAGCTCGGTTACCAGATTTGGGCGCTCGCCAGCTACATCATGACGACAGGCTTGAAAGGCGCGGCGTCCATGAAGCTGCACCGCGACCTAGGCATCACGCAGAAAACGGCTTGGCACCTTGCCCACCGCATCCGCGAGACATGGGCGCGGGAGAGCGGCATGTTCGGTGGACCGGTAGAAGCGGATGAGACCTACTTCGGCGGCAAGCGGAAGAACATGCCGAACGCCAAGCGGAAAGAGCTAACGAGCCGGAGGACGGTCGGCAAGGCTGCGGTCGCGGGCGTGAAGGACCGCGCTACCAATCAGGTTGCCGCTGGCCGCGTCTCCCAGACCGACGCGACGGCGCTACAGGGCTTTGTGTGGGAGAATGTGGTGTCGGGCGCGACGCTCTACACAGACGAAGCCCGCGCCTATGCCGGAATGCCCGAATACAGCCATGAGGCCGTCAATCACAGTGCTAAGGAGTTCGTGCGGGAGATAGCACACACGGACGGTATGGAGTCGTTCTGAGCCATGCTGAAACGCGGCTATCAGGGCACCTTCCACAAGTTCAGTGAGAAGCACCTTGACCGCTATGTGGGGAGTTCGCCGGCCGCCACAACATCCGGCCGCGGGACACGCTGGACATGATGCAGTCGGTAGCCATCGGCATGGAAGGCAAGCAGCTTCGCTACCGGGATTTGATTGCCGACAACGGGCTGCCTTCGGGGGCGCGGTCGTGCCAATGAACAACTTCGCGTTCGATATACGCGACCGCCGACGAAACGGGGAAGCGAATTCCCTTAGATTGCGATGGAGAAATGACCGTCTGGGCCGTTGTAGATGAATACGGCTGATTTCAGGAGGTCGCGTCCCAGCAGGACGATCAAGTTGTTTCCGAATGACGATAGATTCGCTCCCATGCCAGATTCCACGTTGATGTTGATCGTCGGCCCAACAATCTTGCCGGCAAAGGTGGGAACATTCTGATTGGCGTGACTGGCTGATGTCATCCGCGCCGTGCCCACTGTAGGAAGCCCCGCCTGATTCGCGGCATTTATGTCAATGCATGTTGCGGTCGCCCCTGTATCGATCATTGCAAAGCCACCAACCCCCGCAGGCGGGCTTTCTCCGCGTTCGACATAGACTTTCTGAACTTCATCCGACAACGTAAGTGTCACCGGGAGCACAGGCCCCAGACTCACTAGCGCGTCCGGGGCCGGAATAATGTCTCCGTTCTGATTCTTGACTTCGATTCTGGAGTTCAGGATTGGCATGGCAGCCCCAGAGCAAGCACCGGGACAGTAAATTCGGGCGTATCCGTTCCTGCCAGCCGGACTAGAAAGGGCTCTATCCCGAATTGGCGAACGCCTTCCCCTACTGCTTGATCCATCGTGGAAAAGTGGCCGATCAGCGCTCGCCCCTTGATGAGGAGGTGCCGATTCGCGTGCTTATGGAGGAAATCGTCTTTGTTCTCGTCGTAGAACGAAAGCTCCTCCCCCAGCAAAGGGGTGTTCATGGCGTGCGGCCTCCCTCGTCAGTTGCTCATTCCCGATCACTAGGGGCGCTAGTGATCCTTGACATGCTGCCATATAGTGCGGCACAGTCCAACTGTCACGATGTCCGGCTTGGAAGGGCGGGCGGCAAATGCAGTCAAGGCACTTTGCTTCCATAATCAGCTATGCCGTGCTGCCCGGCAGGGAGGACATGCCATGACCGAACGCAAGCGAGGACGCCCGGTAGAGAAGCCGGAGCCGGACGCCATACCCGACAGCCCGGAGAATGTGCTGCGTGCGCTTGTGACCGCGCCGCCGCGCGCCGAGGACGATTGGGACTATCTCAAGCGGAAGCCGGCTCAATGAGCGTCCGGATATGGGATGGCGCGAAAGTCTATCGAGGGCCGGCCTCCAATCCGGAGACGCTGAAACTGGAGTGCGAAAGCGTCTGGGTCGCACACAGCAATGAGACGCTGCGAATAGTCTTTGGCATTGCCTCAAAAGGCGGCGGCCGCACCAGCATCGTGGTGGCAATGGACCGGGGCGCTCTTCTGGTGGAACTGGAGGAGGCGGGCTGGATTTAGCCGTCCAGTTAGTGCCGCCTATGGGCACTTTCGTATATAATCCCTACCGAAAGGTATGGGGATTTCCATTTCTTCTCTGCCTTAATTGTCGGAATAATCCAAGGTTATACCGACAATCTATAGCCCGGCCGCTGTAACACTCTACTCCGAGCGCCGCTCCTGCATCCGGCCGTCCATGTCGGCGATCTGCGTCTGGACATTCTGGTTCGTGGTGTCCACGCGCTCATCGATCTGCTTGGTCAGGCGAGACTCCATGCTGTTCATGTCGTCCCGGACTCGTCTCAGTGCGCAGGACATCGACCGCCCCTTCGACGGCCTCCGTAAAGACCTTCCGCATGGCATCCGCCAGCAGGTTCGCGCTTCCGTTCAAGCCGGGTCTGGTGTTCATGCGGGTTGGGTTGGCGGCGCGGTTCGCTCGATCAGTGTCCGCAGGGCCAGCATTTGAGCGTCAAGCGCCTTGTCACGCTGTTCCGACGCTTTCCGCATGATGCGCAAGCCGAGCCAGATAAGCCAGCATTGCATAACGCCGACGACCAAAGACACAATCGCATAAGCAAGAGTGGACCATGCGGACACGGCCGCATAGCCAAGGCTGGCGATCTCGAATTCGGTCAAAAGTATCTCTCCCCGGTCGCGTGCAGCCGGTTCCGCGCACTGGCTGCTTGGCCTCTCCTTTCAATTCCTCGCGGCCACCTTTGTCAACACGAAATAGAAGGCATGAACCTCTCTTGTCATGAAAGGCGGGATTCTCCGGCTGGAATAGGTTTAAGTTCCTGTGAAAGGCTTGCCTCCTGCCGATCCATGCTAGAATGGGGCAGGAGGCTTCGGCGCCCGCAGCATGCCGGGCCTCCCTTCCGCGCCGGCGGCTCCATGCCTCGGCGGGATATCGGATATAAGTCTCTGACATGGGAATCATGACAGAACATGACACATCATGACATTTCATGACAGGTCGGGAGGGGCGGGCCGCCGGCCGGCTTGTGCGGCGGCGGAGGGCGCGGCTATGGTGGCGGGGCGGGCGCGGGTCCGGCGGCCGGGCTCCGCAATTCGAGAGACATTCGAGAGGGAGGCTCCACATGGCCGAGACCATCACCATCCGGGCGAGCGACGGCTCGGGAGAATTCACCGCCTATTGCGCCATGCCGGCCTCGGGCTCCGGGCCGGGCGTGCTCTGCATCCAGGAGATCTTCGGCGTCAACCACGCCATGCGCGACATCGCCGACTACTGGGCCGGCCAGGGCTATATCGCCGTGGCGCCCGACCTCTTCTGGCGCCAGGAGCCGGGCGTGGATATCACCGACCAGACCGACGAGGAGTGGGCGAAGGCCTTCGAGCTCTACAAGGGCTTCGACGCGGACAAGGGCATCGAGGACCTGAAGGCGACCGCTGCGCATATGCGCGCCATGGCGGGCGCGAACGGCAGGGTCGGCACGGTCGGCTTCTGCCTCGGCGGCAAGCTCGCCTATATGCTGGCCTGCCGGGCGGACCTCGACGCCAATGTCGGCTATTACGGCGTCGGCATCGAGGAGATGCTGGACGAGGCGGCGAATATCTCCGCCCCGCTCATGCTGCATATCGCGGAGGAGGACGGCTTCGTGCCGAAAGAGGCGCAGGCGGCGGTGCGCGACGGGCTCGCCGGCAATGCACAGGCCACGGTGCATTCCTATCCGGGCATGGACCACGCCTTCGCGCGCATCGGCGGCAAGCCCTATGACGAGGAGAACGCCGCGCTCGCCAACGGGCGCACGGCCGCGCTGTTCGAGCAGGCGCTGAAAGGCTGACGGCTCCCAGGGACCCCCGGCCTCCCCCGCCGGCGGGGGAGGCCGGGGCGACGATGTGGACCGCCGACTTCCTCATCCTGAGTAGCGACCGCGTCAGCGGGCGCGTATCGAAGGACCGTCCCTCGATACGCGGCTGGCGCGGCTACTCGGGATGAGGGTTTTGTGCGGGGCGGCGATTTCGGGTTCGGACGGAAATGCCATCCGATAGCAACGGATTGCCCGCGCGCGGCGAACAACCGCCGCCGGACCCGCTGGAAATCCTCCGGCGGGTCTTCGGTTTCGAGGCGTTTCGCGGCCATCAGCGCGCGGCCATCGACGCGGTCGTCGCGGGCGAGGACGCGCTGGTGCTGATGCCGACGGGTGCGGGCAAGTCGCTCTGCTACCAGGTGCCGGCGCTGGTCCGGCCGGGCGTGGCGGTCGTCGTCTCGCCGCTGATCGCGCTGATGCAGGACCAGGTGGCCGCGCTCGCCCAGAACGGCGTGCGCGCGGCGGCGCTGAACTCGGCGATGGACGGGCGCGAGCGGGCGCGCGTCGAGCGGGCGATGGGCGCGGGCCGGCTCGACCTCGTCTATGTGGCGCCGGAGCGCTTCGCCGCGCCGGGCTTCCTCGATGCCCTCGAACGGACGCCGCTCGCGCTGTTCGCCATAGACGAGGCGCATTGCGTCAGCCAGTGGGGCCACGACTTCCGCCCGGACTACCGGCGCCTCGCCGTGCTGGCCGAGCGCTTTCCGGCCGTGCCCCGGATCGCGCTGACCGCGACCGCCGACGCCGAGACGCGCGCCGACATCGCACGCGAGCTCCGGCTGGAAGGAGCGCGGCGCTTCGTCTCCGGCTTCGACCGGCCGAACATCCGCTACACGGTCAGGCCGCGCCGGGAGCGCGTGCCCCAATTGCTGGCCTTCCTGGCCGGGCGGCCGGGAGAGGCCGGCATCGTCTATTGCATGACGCGCGCGCGGGTCGACAGGGTCGCGGAAGAGCTGAACCGGGCCGGGATTCCGGCGCTTGCCTATCATGCGGGGCTGGAGGCGGAGGAACGCGCGGCGCGGCAGGCGCGCTTCGCCGCCTCGGACGATGCGGTGATGGTGGCGACCGTCGCCTTCGGCATGGGCATCGACAAGCCGGATGTGCGCTTCGTCGCCCATCTCGACCTGCCGAAGAGCCTCGAAGCCTATTACCAGGAGACCGGCCGGGCCGGGCGCGACGGCCTGCCGGCCGAAGCCTGGATGCTCTACGGCCCGGGCGATGCGGCGCAATTGGGGCGCTTCATCGAGGACTCGGAGGCTTCGGAGGACCAGAAGCGCGTCGAGCGGGGCAAGCTGGAGGCGCTGCTCGGCTATGCCGAGGCGGCGAACTGCCGGCGGCGGATCCTGCTGGGCTATTTCGGCGACGGTTGCGAGCCCTGCGGCAATTGCGATATCTGCCTCGACCCGCCCGAGATGTTCGACGGCACGGAGGCGGCGCAGATGGCGCTCTCCGCCATCTACCGCACGGGCCAGCGCTTCGGGAGCGGGCATATCGTCGATGTGCTGCGCGGGCGCGAGACCGAGCGCATCCTGCGGCTCCGGCATGACCGCCTGCCGACCTTCGGCGTCGGCAGGGAGCGGAGCGCGGCGGAGTGGCGCTCGATCCTGCGGCAGTTAACGGCGGCGGAGCTTGCGGCGGCGGAGCGGCTGGAAAGCTTCACCGTGCTCCGCCTCGGGCCGGAGGCGCGCGCCGTGCTGCGCGGCGAGCGCAAGGTGCCGTTGCGCCGCGAGAAGCGGGAGGCCCGTCCGGCCCGGCCGCGCCGGGAGCGGGGCGCGGCGGTCGCGGACAGGGACGGCTTCGAGGCGCTCCGCGCGCTCCGCCGCAGGCTGGCCGAAGAGCAGAACGTGCCGCCCTTCGTCGTGTTCCACGACAGCGTGCTCGCCGCCATGCTCGACCGCCGCCCCGCAAGCCTCGCCGAGATGGCCGAGGTGCCGGGCGTCGGCGCCGCGAAGCTCCGGCGCTATGGCGGGGCGTTTCTGGAGGCGTTGACGGAATTATCCAGGTCGCGGGGCGGAAAATGACATTTCGGACCCAGCGCCGGCATTATGCGACGCCGCCGGGGCGGCCGGAAATGCGGGTCAGCGGCTCTCCGCCCACCAGTCCCGGGGCCGCAGCCGCCGCGCCCGGCCGGAGCGGTCGTCGAGCCAGAGCGCCAGCCGGCGCAGCGGCGAGAGCGCCAGGCGCAGCCACAGCCGGGCGGTCCGGCGGCGGAAATCCCGGTTGAAGGGGCACACCCTCATGCAGATCGCGCAGTCCGACGCCAGCTTTGCCCAGTAGCCGAAGCATTTCTCCGCATCCGAGGTCCATTTCACCACGCCCTCAATGGCGGACCGGTTCGGCCGGTCCGCGCTCGGCGGGCCGTAAGGCAGGGCCTTCGCCGGGCAGGCGTCGGCGCAGCGCGTGCAGATGGCGCAGAACTTCGCCACGCCGAATTTGCGCGGCGCATCATGGGCGAGCGGCAGGTCGGTGAAGATCTTGGAGAAGCGCAGCCGCGGGCCCGTCTGCGGCGTGATGACGAGCTGGTTGCGGGCATATTCGCCGAGCCCGGCCTTCAGCGCATAGGGAATGGCGAGCGCCGTGTCGTTCATGGACGCGACCGCGCGGTAGCCGAGCGCCCGGATATAGGCGGCGAGCTGCATGACGATGGCCGCCTCATGGCTGTATTCGCGTCCGGTCGCCGCGCCGGCGAGCGCGGAGGGGTAGGTCGCCACAAGCCGCTCATCCATCTCGTGGCCGAGCACGACGACATGCTCCAACCCGTCGGGCAGGCCCACCGGCGCCTCCGTGAAGTCGCGCACATCCACCCGCGACTCATAGGTCCAGCGCTCGTCATATGCCGTGAAGCCGCAAAGGCTTGCGCCGAAGAAGCGCGCGACCTTCCGGATCTCGGCCGCCATCGCCGCCGGGTCCTCGACGGCGACCCGCTCCGCCACGACCGGCGTGTCATCCGAGATCGCCGCCTGGAAGCCCTCGCGCCGGCCCCGGTCGATATGGCGGTCGGTAATCAGGTCGGAGATCAGCCAGGAGGCGTTGCGCAGCGCGAAATCACGCTGGTTGAAGCCGTCGCCCCGGCGCGCGGTGAAATCCGCCCGGTAGGAATGGAAGAAGGCGTCGGTTTCCCGCGTGCGCACCCGCTCGTCCCAGAAGGCGCGGGTGAAGACATCGTCCCTCTGCCGGAAGGGCGTAAACGCCGCCGTCGTCTCGATGCCCGCCGCCGCATCGCTTTCGGCGAAGCGTTCCCGCCAGCGCGCGCGGCGCTCCTCCAGGCTCTCCTCGTTTCCGGGCCAGCTCATGCGCCGGAGACTACCGCGTTTCCGGACAGGCCGTCAGCGCCTGCGGCAACAGCCCCGTTTCCCCGACCGCCCGGTCGTGAAAGGCTCGGGCGCATGGGCGCATTTCTCGAAGTGGCGCTGCCGGCCTTCCTGCTGGTGTTCGCCGGAGCGGCGGCGGCGCGGGCCGGCTGGATCGACGAAGCGGGCGGCAAGGGGCTGAACGGCTTCGTCTATTACCTCGCCATGCCGGCCGCGCTCTTCCGGGCGGCGTCGGAGGGCGCGCTGCTCCAGGGGTTCGACTGGCGGCTGGTCGCGGCCTATTTCGGCCCGACGCTGCTGCTGCTGGCGGCGGTCGAGGCGCTCGGCCGCCGCCAGCCGGTCGAGGAGCGCGCGCTCTCCGGCATGGGCGCGTGCTTCTCGAACAATATCTTTCTCGGCATGCCGGTAATCGTTGCGCATATGGGCGGGGCGGCCGCCGGCCCGATGACAGTGATTATCGCGGTCACCACCGTGCTGTTCATCGCCCTGCCGGTGCTGCGGATCGAGATGGCGCGGGGCTCTCGCGGGGCGGCGGGGGCGGCGCTCGGCAGCGTGCTCGGCAATCCGCTCCTGATCGCGATCGCGCTCGGCACGCTCTGGGCGCTGCTGCCCTGGCGGCTGCCGGGCCCCGCCGCCGCGGCGGTGGACCTGCTGGCGGCGGCCTCTTCGCCGGCGGCGCTGGCGGGGCTGGGCGCGGCGCTGGCCGGCTACCGCATCGCGGGCGACCTGCGGGACAGCGCGGCGCTCTGCGGGCTCAAGCTCGTCGCGCATCCCGTCATGGTGTGGCTGGCGGCGGGCGCGGTCGGCCTCGGGACGTTCGAGACGGCCGTGGCGGTGCTGGCGGCGGCGATGCCGGTGGGCGCCAATGTGTTCGTTCTGGCGCAGCATTACGGCGCCTATGAGCGCCGCGCCTCGGCGGCGGTGGTGCTCTCGACGCTGGCCGCCATGCCGCTCGCCGCCCTGCTGATGACCGTCTTCCGGCCTTAGCTCGTCAGGCGGCCCGGCGGCGGATGAGCCAGACGCCCGCCATGGCGAGCGCGAAACCGGGCCACATGGCGCCCGGAAGCGTCTCGCCGAGAAACGCCCAGGCGAGCAGCGCGGTCACGCCCGGCACAAGGTAGAAATTGGAGGCGGCGCGCCCCGCCTCGCCCTGGCGCAGCATGTAGAGCAGCAGCGCCATGGCGCCGAGCGAGACGCCGAAGGTGAGATAGGCGAGCGCCGCGACCATGCCGGGCGTCCAGACGGCGTGCGGCGTTTCGAACGCCCAGGTGAACGCCCATGCGGCCGCTGCTGCGGAGGCAAGCTGCACGGCATTGGCCCCGATGAGCGGCGCGTCGCGGCAGAAGCGCGCATGGTAGAGCGTGCCGGCGGTGAGCGCCGCGATGGAGGCGACGGCCCAGATGATGCCGGCGGGCCGGCCGAGGTCGAAGGCGCCGATGCCCGCGACCAGCGCGACGCCGCCCGCCCCCAGCAGGAAGCCTGCCCATTGCCGGCCCCGGAAGCGTTCGCCGAGCAGCGGGCCGGCGACGAGCGCCGTGGCGATGGGGTGCAGCGCGCCGATCAGCGCCATGGTGGCGCCGCGGATTTCGGTCATGGCGAGATAGGCGGCGCCCAGATAGCAGGCATTGATGACTGCGCCCGACAGCGCCAGATGGCCGAGTGTGGGGAGGCCTGGCCGCCAGTCCCGCACCAGGAAGGCTGCGGCGAGCGTCAGCACCGCAGCGGCGATGGTGAAGCGGATCGCCAGGAAGTAGAACGGCGTGATGTCCGGCAGCCCGGCGCGCACGGCAACGAAGGCGCCGCTCCAGATGAGGACGAAGAGGAACGGGGCGAAGCGGGTCAGCTTGCGCTGTCCTCGATCACCTCGCCGCCGAGCGCTTCGACGAACGCATGGATTTCCGCCGCCGCATCATCGATGCGCGCCCGGTCGGCCCCGCGCACGACCAGCGCCACGCCGGTGCCCTTGTCGGTGTTGTAGAAGGGGTAGGAGCCGAGATCGAGCTCCGGGAATCGCTGCTGCACCGCGCCCAGCCCCTCCGCCAGCACGCCTTCCGCCAGCCGGGTGGAGAGCGACCGGGAATGGATGACCGTGCCGCGCCTGAGCGACGGTTTGGCGGCCTCGAACATGGATTGCATGATCTGCGGCACGCCGGCGAAGACGAACACGTTCTCCATGCGGAAGCCGGGCGCGATGGAGATGCTGTTGTCCACGAGCTCCGCGCCGACCGGCGTGATCGTCATGCGCTTGCGCGCCTCGGTGAACTCCTGCCCGCGCCGGTCGTACCACTCGCCCATCCGCCGGTAGCTCTCGGGATGGTAATGCCAGTCCGTCCCGAAGGCGGCGGCGACGGATTCCGGCGTGATGTCGTCATGGGTCGGCCCGATGCCGCCGGTG
>JAJECF010000033.1 GCA_022822125.1 Alphaproteobacteria bacterium | reverse complement strand
GCGCCGCAACCCGCCCGCTCAGGTGTCCAGGAAACTCCGCAGCTTCCGCGACCGGCTCGGGTGCTTGAGTTTGCGCAGCGCTTTCGCCTCGATCTGGCGGATGCGCTCGCGGGTGACAGAGAATTGCTGGCCGACCTCTTCCAGCGTGTGGTCGGTGTTCATGCCGATGCCGAAGCGCATGCGCAGCACCCGCTCCTCGCGCGCCGTCAGCGAGGCGAGCACGCTCGTGGTGCTGGCGCGGAGATTGGCGTGGATCGCCGCCTCGATCGGCTGCACGGCGTTCTTGTCCTCGATGAAGTCGCCCAGATGGCTGTCCTCGTCGTCACCGATGGGCGTGTCGAGGCTGATCGGCTCCTTGGCGATCTTCAGCACCTTGCGCACCTTCTCCAGCGGCATGTGCAGCTTCGCCGCCAGCTCCTCCGGCGTCGGCTCGCGGCCGATCTCGTGCAGGATCTGGCGCGAGGTGCGCACCAGCTTGTTGATGGTCTCGATCATATGCACCGGGATGCGGATGGTGCGCGCCTGATCGGCGATCGAGCGCGTGATCGCCTGGCGGATCCACCAGGTGGCGTAGGTCGAGAATTTGTAGCCGCGGCGGTATTCGAATTTGTCCACCGCCTTCATCAGCCCGATATTCCCTTCCTGGATCAGGTCCAGGAACTGCAGGCCGCGATTGGTGTATTTCTTCGCAATCGAGATCACCAGCCTCAGATTGGCCTCGACCATCTCTTTCTTCGCGCGGGCCGCCTCGCGCTCGCCCTCCTGGACGCGCGCCACGATCCGGCGGAAGTCCGCCAGCGGCAATTCGGTCTCGGACGCGATCTCCATAATGCGGCTGCGGATGGTGCGGATCTCGTCGCGATGGCGCTGCGAGAAGGTCTTCCATTCCTTCTTCTGGCAGATGCGGCGCACCCAGCGCTGGTCGAGCTCGCGCCCGCGCCACTCGCTCATAAAGGTCTGGCGGGGGAGCTTCGAGCGCGTGGCGCAATGCAGCAGCCGCCCTTCCAGTCCGTTCAACTCCCGGTTCATGGCGTAAAGCAGGTCCAGCAGCTCGTCTATGCGCATATTGTTGAGCTTCAGCCCGCGCATGAGCGCCGCCATCTCGTCGGTGAGCTTTTCGTAACGCCGGTTCTGGGCGGGCGTCGCCTCCTCTTCGCCGCGCGCCTCGTCGAAGCGCAGCACGCGCAGCCTGGCAAGCCGCCGGTCCAGCTTCGCGATGTTGTCCAGCACCTCGACCACATGCGGCAGCAGCGCGCGCTCGGTCGCCGCGAGGGAAAGATTGCGCTCGTCATCCGCATCGTCGTCGCCGTCATCGCTGTCGCGCCCGTTCGCCGCCTTGCGCGAATTGTCGTTGTCGGCGGCGGCGCCATTGGCGGGCGCGGCCGCATTGGCGGGGCCGCCATGCAGCGCGTTCCATGTCGCATCGAGATCCACGACATCGCGGAGCAGCCGGGCGTCGGCGACCAGCTCCCCGCGCCAGTCGAGAATGCGGCCGATGGCGGTCGGCGTCCGGCAGATGGCGCGGATCATCTTCTCGCGCCCGGCCTCGATGCGCTTGGCGATGGCGATCTCGCCCTCGCGCGACAACAGCTCCACCGACCCCATCTCGCGCAGATACATGCGCACCGGGTCGTCCGTGCGGCCGATATCGTCATCGATATTGCCGCGCTTCTCGCCCTCCGGCTGGGCGCCGCGCTCCGGCGGCGCCTCCTCGGGCTCCTCCGCCTCGACGACCGTGATGCCGAGCTCGGAGAGCATGGCCATCGTGTCCTCGATCTGCTCGGCCGAGACCTGGTCGGAAGGCAGCGCGGCGTTCAGTTCCTCATAGGAGATATAGCCGCGCTCCTTGCCGCTCTCGACAAGCTGCTTGACGGCCGCCTCCGGATCGACCGGGGCTTCCCGCGCCTCTTCCCGGGGCTCCGGCTCTCGAACCTGCTCCGCTGTCTTGGTCGCCATGCTTCCGTCCGTCCCCGATTGCCGTTTCTTCTACATCCCGTCCCGGGCGCGCAGCCTGCGGGCTTCCATCACCAGCGCCGGCATACGCTCCAGCGCCTCTTCGCCGACATGTTCGGCCGCGGCCGCCACATCGCGCTCCACCGCCGCCGACCGGCAGGCCGCGAACACCTGTTCCATCCCCTCGCGCGCCTCTTCCGCCGAAGCCGCCGGGCGGGCGAAGGGCGCCAGGCCGTAAACCGCCTCGCAGAGCACGCCGCGAACCGCGCCGGAAAGACCCGCCGACTCCAAATTGGCCCGCCAAACCGCCGGGTCAACACCCTCCCCGCCAGCGGCAAGCCCTAAAATTTCCTGACACAGCCTGTCAAGCTGCGCATCGCCTTCGCAGTCCAGCTCGGCGATCTCCTGCGCGAACTCGACGGCGAGGGCCGGCCGGTTCAGCGCCGCGGCGAGCGCGCGCTCCACCAGCCGCCTGCGCAGACCGGCGATTCGCGCTTCGCCCCGCTCCCGCCCGCCGCCCGCCAGCGAGGGCGCTGCGGGCTGGCGCGGGCCCGCGGCCGGGCGCAGATTGACGCCGAAGCGCTCCCGCAGGCGGGACAGGATCTCCGCCTCGTAATAGCGCCTCACCGTATCGTCCCGGATGCCGGAGGCGAGCGCCAGCAGGCTGCGGGAGAACCGGGCGCGGCGGTCGGGCGAATCCGGGCGCACCGCCTCCGCTTCGCTGGACCAGAGCAGATCGACCGGCGCCTGCGCGCGCTCCACCACGGCGCGCAGCGCCGCGGCGCCCTCCTGGCGCACGAGGTCGTCCGGGTCGCGGTCGTCCGGCAGGCGGGCGAAGCGCAGCGACTTGCCCGGCGCCAGAAGCGGCAGCGCGCGCTCCGCCGCCCGCCGGACCGCGCGCTGCCCCGCCTCGTCGCCGTCGAAGCAGAGCACCGGCTCATCGACGAGCCGCCAGAGCGCCCTCAGCTGGTGTTCCCCGAAGGCTGTGCCGAGCGACGCCACGGCATGCGCGAACCCCGCCTGGGAGAGGGCGATGGCGTCCATATAGCCTTCGACGACGATGACCTCTTTTGCGCGCCAGGCGGCGTCGCGCGCCTGGGCGAGGCCGTAGAGCACTTCGCCCTTCCGGAAGACCGGGGTCTCGGGCGTGTTGAGATATTTCGGCTGCGCATCGCCCATGGCGCGGCCGCCAAAGGCGATCGGGGCCCCCCGCCGGTCGGTGATCGGGAACACGATCCGGTTGCGCAGCGAGGCGGCCGGCTCTCCGCCGCGTTCGGGCAGGCGGCACAGCCCCGCCTCGACAAGCGTTTCGGTCTCGAACCCGCCCCGCTTCAGCGCCTGTATGAGCGCCGCCGATTCGCCGGGCGCATAGCCCAGCCGGAAGCGGGCGATGGTGTCGTCGTCGAGGCCGCGGCCGCGCAGATAGTCCATTGCGCGGCTGCCCGCGGGCAGCCGCAACTGGCGCTCATAGAAGGCCGCGGCGGCTTCCACGGCGTCCAGCAGCCCCCGCCGCCGCCGGGCCTGCGCGGCCGCTTCGGGGCTGTCGCGCGGCACCTCCAGCCCGGCCGCCTGGGCGAGCTTCTCCACGGCCTCGGGGAAGGAGAGGCCTTCCATGCGCATCAGGAAGCCGATGACATCGCCGTGCTCGCCGCTGGAAAAGCAGTGGAAGAAGCCCTTGTCGGGCACGACGGTGAAGGACGGCGTGCGCTCCTGCTTGAAGGGCGAGAGACCGACGAATTCGCGCCCGCGCCGCTGCAATTTCACATGGCGCGAGACGACATCAACCAGCGAGGTGCGGTCGCGGAGCTGTTCCAGGAACTCGGGCGGGAAAGCCATCCGGGGCGCCGGGCCGCGCGGTCAGGCCGCCAGCGCGGCCTTGACCGTCCGGCTGATCTCGCCGAAATCCATCTGGCCGGCATAGCGCCGCTTGAGCTCGGCCATGACGCGGCCCATGTCGCGCATGCTCGAGGCCCCGAGATCGCCGAGCACGGCGTTCACGGCGGCGATCTGTTCGTCCGGACCGAGCCTTGCCGGCAGGAAGCTCCGGATAACCGCGATCTCCCTGAGTTCCTCCTCGACCGAGTCCAGCCGCCCGGCCTCTTCGTAATAGCGGGAGGATTCCTCCCTTTGCCGGACCATCTTTTGCAGCAGGTCGCGGATTTCCGCATCGCCGATGCCGTCGGCATTGCCCTGTCCGCGCGCAGCGATGTCACGGTCCTTGATCGCGGCCAGAATCAGCCTGACCGTGCGCAAGGTCATGACGTCCTTGGCGCGCATCGACTCCTTCAATGCTTCGTTCAATTGCGCCCGCATGGAAGTCTCCCGCTCTTCCAGATCGCGGCCGATACTCCGCCGCGCCTTGTGCCAGCTTCACGACAAAACGCCGCATACACGGCGTAACATGTTGTTTTTGAAGTTTTCTCCCTGTGGTGCATGTCTTGACACAGGCTGCCCGCCCGCTTATTCCCTCGACGGTTGGAACATGCCCCGGACAGCGGAAATTATGTATCCCCGACTTCCGTCGTCAAGGGTCTCCGACCGTTGCCCGGCGCAAACGAGCTCGTAATCCCATGGTTATCCAGTCACCCAGGCCGGACGGCGCGACGGCCGCCCTGGTCCTCGCCGACGGCGCCGTGTTCTGGGGCCGGGGCTTCGGCGCGGAGGGCGAGGCGGTCGGCGAAGTGTGCTTCAACACCTCGCCGACGGGTTACCAGGAAATCCTGACCGACCCGTCCTATGCCGGGCAGATCGTCACCTTCACCTTCCCGCATATCGGCAATGTCGGCGCCAATGGCGAGGATGTGGAGTCAAACGCGCCGGCGGCGCGCGGGCTCGTGCTGCGCATGGACCCGACCGAACCCTCCAATTTCCGCGCGACGCGGCGGCTGGAGGACTGGCTGGCCGGGAACGGCCTTGTCGGCGTCGCCGGCATAGACACGCGCGCGCTCACCCGGCGCATCCGCGACGCCGGCGCGCCCCACGGCGTCGTCGCGCACGCTGCGAACGGCCGCATCGATATCGACGCCGCCCGCGCCCGCGCCGCCGCCTGGCCGGGGCTGGAGGGCATGGACCTCGCGCGCGAGGTCACCTGCCGGCAGACCTATCGCTGGGACCGGACCCGCTGGGCGCTCGGCCGCGGCTACGGCCGGCTGGAGCGCCCGGCGCGCCATGTTGTCGCCGTCGATTACGGCATCAAGCACAACATCCTGCGCTGCCTGGCGGCGCTCGGCTCGGCGGTGACGGTCGTGCCCGCGGCAACGGAGGCGGAGGCCATACTGGCGCTGGACCCCGACGGCATCTTTCTCGCCAACGGCCCGGGCGACCCGGCGGCGACCGGGGCCTATGCAACCGGAACCGTCCGCGCGCTCATCGAAAGCGGCAAGCCGATCTTCGGCATCTGCCTCGGCCACCAGATCCTGGCGCTGGCGCTCGGCGCGCAGACGGCGAAGATGGCCATCGGCCATCGCGGCGCCAATCACCCGGTCAAGGACCTGGAGACCGGCAAGGTCGAAATCACCAGCCAGAACCACGGCTTCGCCGTGCTGAGGGACAGCCTGCCGCCGGGCGTGGTGGAGACGCACCGCTCGCTGTTCGACGGCTCGGTGGAAGGGTTGCGGGCGGAAGGCCGGCCGATCTTTTCGGTGCAATACCATCCCGAAGCCTCCCCCGGCCCGAGGGACGCCCATTACCTGTTCCGGCGCTTTACCGACATGATGGACGCCCATGCCCCGGCGCACTGATATCGGGTCCATCCTCATTGTCGGCGCGGGGCCCATTGTCATCGGACAGGCCTGCGAGTTCGACTATTCGGGCACCCAGGCCTGCAAGGCGCTGCGGGAGGAGGGTTACCGGATCATCCTGGTCAACTCCAACCCGGCCACCATCATGACCGACCCGGACCTGGCCGATGCGACCTATGTCGAGCCGATCACGCCGGAGCTGGTCGAACGGGTGATCGAGCGCGAGCGCCCCGACGCGCTGCTGGCCACGATGGGCGGGCAGACGGCGCTCAACACGGCGATGGCGCTTGCCGACAACGGCGCGCTCGAACGTCATGGCGTGGAGCTTATCGGCGCGGACCGGGAGGTGATCGCCAGGGCCGAGGACCGGGAGCTGTTCCGCGAGGCCATGCACGAGATCGGCCTCGAAACCCCGCGCGGCGCGCTGGTGGGCGACATGGACGCTGCGCGCCGGGCGATGCGGGAGATCGGCCTGCCGCTCATCATCCGCCCGTCCTTCACGCTCGGCGGCACGGGCGGCGGCGTCGCCTACAACCCGGAAGAGTTCGAGAACATCGTCCAGGGCGGCCTGGACGCCTCGCCCGTCGGCGAGGTGCTGGTCGAGGAGTCGGTGCTCGGCTGGAAGGAATACGAGATGGAGGTGGTCCGCGACCGGGCGGACAACTGCATCATCGTGTGCTCCATCGAGAATGTCGATCCGATGGGCGTGCATACCGGCGATTCGGTGACGGTGGCGCCGGCGCTGACGCTGACCGACAAGGAATACCAGCTGTTGCGCGACGCCTCGATCGCATGCCTGCGCAAGATCGGCGTCGATACCGGCGGCTCGAATGTCCAGTTCGCCGTCAATCCCGAGGACGGCCGCCTGGTCGTGATCGAGATGAACCCGCGCGTCTCGCGCTCCTCGGCGCTGGCGTCGAAGGCGACCGGCTTCCCCATCGCCAAGGTCGCGGCCAGGCTCGCCGTGGGCTACACGCTGGACGAGCTTGACAACGACATCACGCGCACCACGCCGGCCTCCTTCGAGCCGGTCATCGACTATGTCGTCACCAAGGTGCCGCGTTTCACCTTCGAGAAGTTCCCCGGCGCCGAGCCGCTGCTCACCACCTCGATGAAATCGGTCGGCGAGGCGATGGCCATCGGGCGCTGCTTCGCGGAGTCGCTGCAAAAGGCGCTTCGCTCCATGGAGACCGGGCTGACCGGCCTCAACGAGATCCGGATTCCGGGCGCGCCGGATGTGGACGACATCGTCCAGCTGCTGTCCGAGCCCAGGCCCGACCGCCTGCTGGTGATCGCCCAGGCGTTCCGGCACGGCCTCGAGCGGGAGCGCATCCGCCAGGCCTGCCAGTTCGACCCCTGGTTCCTGGAGCAGATCGAGGCGCTGGTCCGGGTCGAGGAGGAATTGCGGGCCTCCGGCCTGCCGGAGGCCGCGCAGGGCCTGCAGGCGGTCAAGCGGCTGGGCTTTTCCGATGCGCGCCTCGGCGAATTGACCGGCCTCGCGGAAGCGGAGGTCGCGGCCCGGCGCCGGGCGCTCGGCCTCGCGCCGGCCTACAAGCGCATCGACACCTGCGCTGCGGAGTTCTCCTCCGCAACGCCCTATATGTATTCGAGCTGGGAGGGCGACGGCCTCGCGCCCGCCGAATGCGAGGCCGACCCGGCGGACCGCCGGAAGATCCTGATTCTGGGCGGCGGCCCGAACCGCATCGGCCAGGGCATCGAGTTCGACTATTGCTGCGTCCACGCCGTGTTCGCGCTCAGCGAGGCGGGTTACGAGACCATCATGGTC
Source organism: Alphaproteobacteria bacterium (assembly GCA_022822125.1). The sequence continues at coordinate 4,389 of JAJECF010000033.1, read as the reverse complement.
AATTGCAATCCGGAGACCGTCTCGACCGATTACGACACGGCCGACCGGCTTTATTTCGAGCCGTTGACGGCCGAGGACGTCATCGAGATCGCCCGGGTCGAAGGCGCGCGGGGGGAGCTGGTCGGCGCCGTCGTGCAGTTCGGCGGGCAGACGCCGCTCAAGCTCGCCTCGGCGCTGGCGGAGGCCGGCATCCCGATCCTGGGCACCTCGCCGGACGCCATCGACCTCGCCGAGGATCGCGAGCGCTTCCAGGGCCTGCTCTCGGAGCTGGGGCTCGCCCAGCCCGAAAACGGCGTTGCGGCCTCCGCCGGGGAGGCGGCGGCGATCGCCGGGCGGATCGGCTATCCCGTGCTGCTCCGGCCCTCCTATGTGCTCGGCGGGCGGGCGATGGAGATCGTCCACGACGGGGCGGCGCTCGACCGCTATATCCGGGCGGCGGTGGAGGTCTCGGGCGCGAGCCCGGTGCTGGTGGACCGCTATCTGCGCCATGCGACCGAGGTGGATGTGGATGCGCTCTGCGACGGGCGCAATGTCGTCGTCGCCGGCGTGATGCAGCATATTGAGGAGGCGGGCGTGCATTCCGGCGATTCCGCCTGCTCGCTGCCGCCGCACTCGCTGGCGGCGGACACCGTCGCGGAAATCGAGCGCCAGACGGAGGCGCTGGCCCGCGCCCTCGGCGTGGTCGGGCTGATGAATGTGCAATTCGCCGTCACGCACGGTCCGGAGGGCGACCGCATCTACATTCTGGAGGTGAATCCGCGCGCAAGCCGCACCGTGCCCTTCGTCGCCAAGGCCACGGGCGTGCCGGTTGCCAAGATCGCCGCGCGGCTGATGGCCGGCGAGCCGCTCGCCGTCTTCCCGCGGCCGGACGCCAGCGGCCATATCGCGGTCAAGGAGGCGGTCTTCCCCTTTGCGCGCTTCCCCGGCGTGGACACCGTGCTCGGTCCCGAGATGAAATCGACCGGCGAGGTCATGGGCATCGACACGGATTTCGCCCGCGCCTTCGCCAAGGCCCAGCTCGGCGCGGGCGTCACGCTGCCGGGCGGCGGCACCGCCTTTGTCTCGGTGCGCGACAGCGACAAGGCAGGCGCAGTCGAGGTGGCGCGCATGCTCGCCGCCAGCGGCTTCCGGCTGATTGCGACCGGCGGCACCGCCCGCGCGCTCCGGGCCGAGGGGCTGGAGGTCCACGCGGTCAAGAAAGTGCTGGAAGGGCGCCCGCATATCGTGGACGCCATCAAGAGCGGCGAGGTGCAACTCGTCGTCAACACGACGGAGGGCGCAGCGGCGCTCCGGGACAGCTACAGCCTGCGCCGCGAGACGCTGAACCGCCGTGTGCCCTATTTCACCACCCTTGCAGGCGCGCATGCGGCCGCCCGCGCCATCGCCGCCGTCGAGGCCGCCCGCCTTGAAGTAGCCCCCTTGCAATCTTATTTTGACGGGTCGTTCCGGCTCTGATTTTACCCGTCGCGCAAGGAAAATGGCTGAGATGGACAAGGTGCCGATGACGCCCGAAGGCTATCGCCGGATGGAGGAGGAGCTGCGCCGTCTGAAGACGGTCGAGCGGCCCGCCGTCGTCCGCGCCATCGCACAGGCGCGGGAGCACGGGGACCTTTCCGAGAATGCGGAATACCACGCGGCCCGCGAGCGGCAATCCTTCATCGAAGGCCGCATGGCGGAACTCGAGGACAAGGTTTCGCGGGCGGAGGTGATCGACCCGTCCCGGATTTCCGGCGACAGGGTGATGTTCAGCGCCCAGGTGACGGTGGTGGACGAGGAGAGCGACGAGGAATCCTGCTACCGCATCGTCGGCCAGGACGAGAGCGACGTCGCCCAGGGCCGGCTCTCCGTCGCCTCGCCGCTCGCGCGCGCCATGATCGGCAAGTCGGTCGGCGACCAGATCGAGGTCGATGCTCCCGGCGGGGCGCGCTACTACGAGATCGTCAAGATCGACTACAACTGAACGGGATGCGGGCGCTCATGCCCTCCGGCGCGGTCGGCCGGCGCGTCCTCCGGAAGGAGGATGTCCGGCTGTTGACGGGGCGCGGCCGGTTCACGGACGACCTGCCCCGGCAGGAGGGCGAGGCGGCCATGCACATCCTGCGCAGCCCCCATGCCCATGCCCGTATCCGAGGGATCGACGCCCGCGCGGCGGAGGCCATGCCGGGCGTGCTCGCAGTGCTCACCGGCCGGGACGTCGAGGCCGACAGCTTCCGCGACATCCCGCATGACCCGCTGCCGAAGACGCGCAACGACCTGGCGCTGACCGGCCCCGGCGGCGCGGAGGTCTTCATCGGCGCCCATCCGCTGCTGCCGCGTGACAAGGCGCGCTATGCGGGCGAGGCGGTGGCGGCCGTCATTGCGGACACGCCGGCGCAGGCCGCCGATGCCGCAGAGCGGATCACTGTCGACTGGGAGCCGCTGCCGGCCGTCTCTGACACCCGCGATGCAGCCGCACCCGATGCGCCGCTCGTCTGGGACGGGCGCGCGGACAATGCGCTCGTCGATTGCAGCTTCGGCGATGCCGAGGGGGTGGCGGCGGCGTTCGATCATGCGGCGCATATCGTGGAATTCGAGGCGCATCTGCCCCGGGTCGCCGGGGCGCCGCTGGAGCCGCGCGCCGCGCTCGGCGCCTTCGACCCCGCGACCGGGCGCTACACGCTCTGGGCAGGATCGGGCGGCGCGGTGCGCCACAAGGGCGAGCTTGCGGCTGTGCTCGGCATCGACCCCCACCGGCTTCGGGTGGTCTGCGGCGATGTCGGCGGCAATTTCGGCTTGCGCAACCGAGTCTATGTCGAATTCGGCCTTGTGCTCCGGGCGGCCCGGACGACAGGCCGGCCGGTGCGCTGGGTCGCGAGCCGGTCGGACGCGATGGTGAGCGACTATCAGGGCAGCGACCTGGTCTCGCGCGCGGCGCTCGCGCTCGATGCGAACGGCCGGTTCCTCGCGCTCAGGGCGGACAATATCTCCAATGTCGGCGCGCGCTGCGTCTCGCTCTCGCCGCTCGGCAAGGGCGCCATCCTCGTGACCGGCTCCTACGATATTCCCGCGGCGACGGTGCGCGCGCGGGCGGTGTTCAGCCATACCGCGCCGACCCAGGCCTATCGCTCCTCCGGGCGTCCGGAGGTCTGCTTTGTCATCGAGCGGCTGGTGGACAGGGCCGCGCGGGAACTCGGTTTCGATCCCGTGGCGCTGCGGCGGGCCAATCTCGTCCGCGCCTTCCCCTACCGCAATGCTCTGGGCGCGGTCTATGACAGCGGCGAGTACGAAGCGGCGCTGGACAAGGCGCTTGCGCTTTCCGACGAGGCCGGCTTCCCGGCCCGCAAGGCGGCGGCGGACGCGCGCGGACGGCGCTACGGGCGCGGCGTGGCGCATTATGTGGAATCCTCCATCGGCTCGCCGCGCGAGCAGGCCGAACTGGTTCTCGCCGCGGATGGCCGGCTGGAGGTGCTGATCGGCACCCAGCCAAGCGGCCAGGGCCACGAGACTGCCTTCGCCCAGGTTGCGGCGGACGCGCTCGGCATTCCTTTCGAGTGCATCGACATTTCCATGGGCGACACCGACCGCATCGCCGTCGGGGGCGGCTCGCATTCGGGCCGGTCGATGCGCATGGCCGGCGAGGTCATCCGGCTGGCGGCCGCGGACCTTGTCGAAGCTGCTCGACCGCTTGCCGCGCGCCGGCTGGCAAGCAACGATATCGCCTTCCGCGAGGGCGGGTTCGACGGGCCGTCGGGGCGCGTCGAACTGCAATCGCTGGGGCCGCTCCGGGTCAGGCGCGAAAACCTGTTCGAGACGGCGGTCTATCCGAATGGCTGCCATGTCGCGGAAGTCGAGCTCGATCCGGAGACGGGCGCCGTGCGGCTTGCGCGCTACGCCGCCGTGGACGATGTGGGCCGGGCGGTCAATCCGACGATCGTGGAGGGCCAGACGCATGGCGCCGCCGCGCAGGGCATCGGGCAGGCGCTGATGGAGGAAGTCGTGTGGGACGCGGCCGGCCAGCCGCTGGCGGGCTCGTTCATGGACTACGCCATGCCGCGCGCCGCCGACCTGCCGGCCTTCGCCGTAGCCCTGCATGAGGTGCCTTCGCCGACCAATGCGCTCGGCGTCAAGGCCGGCGGCGAGGGCGGCGCAGTGCCGGCGCCCGCCGCCGTGTTCAACGCGCTCGCCGATGCGCTCGGCGGCGCGGATACGCTCCCCATGCCGCTCGCCCGCCGGCGCGTTGCAACGGGGCGGATGCGGCCCCTATAGTTTGGGGATTATATACGAAAGTGCCCATTTAGGGGTTGACGCCTGATTCGGAGTGTGGCACTCTGTTTCCATAAATAGGGAGACAGGGTTATGGCAAGGAACGCGCCGGGCAAGCACTTCCGCAAGGGCATGTCACTGGTCGAG
>JAJECF010000159.1 GCA_022822125.1 Alphaproteobacteria bacterium | reverse complement strand
GAGCGGCGCGTGGAAATCGCCATCCGCCGGGCGCTGGGCGCGCGGCAGCGGGACATCCGCAGCCAGTTCCTCATCGAGTCCGTCATCCTGACCGTCACCGGCGGCGCGCTCGGCGTCCTGCTCGGCCTGGCGGCCACATGGACGATCTGCCGGTTCACGGACTGGGAGTTCCTCGTCTCCGGCCTCTCCGTGGCGAGCGGCCTCGGCACCGCGGCGGCGGTCGGCCTGTTCTTCGGCTTCCAGCCCGCCCGCCAGGCCTCGCGGCTCGACCCCATCGCAGGCCTCCAGGGCAAGTAGCGCCCTGGCGCGCGGTCCTTCGATACGCGGCTGTCGCCGCTACTCAGGATGAGGTTCGATACGCGGCTGTCGCCGCTACTCAGGATGAGGAGAGCAAGGCGGACGCTTTCCGTTCCTCACCCTGATACCAGAGGCACCGGGTTGAGACTCACGGGCAAATGCCGCCCGGCGCCCCCGCCTCTCCTCATCCTGAGTAGCCGACCGAAGAGCCTGTCCTGAGCTTGTCGAAGGGGAGGCGTATCGAAGGATCGTCCCGCCGGCGGCACCCTCCCTCGATACGCGGCTGGCGCCGCTACTCGGGATGAGGACAAAGGACCGGGACTACGGTAGGAAGGCGCCGCGCCATCGGTTCCGATCAACGACCGCTGGTATTCGATACGCGGCTGACGCCGCTACTCGGGATGAGGAGAGCAGGGTGGACGCTTTCCATTCCTCACCCTGAGTAGCGCCCGCCTGCGGGCGTGTATCGAAGGGCCCGGGACAGGCGACCCGGGCGATGCCGGACCGCCAGTCCCTGCAACGCCCTAGCAGGAGCTTTCCTTGAGCGTTCCGTCGCAGTTCTTGAGCGTCTTCACCTTTTCCACGCTTCCCTTGAAGCTGGTATCATTCGGGGATACCTGCACAGTCGGGTTGTACCAAGCCCACCTTTTGCACAGGGCGCCGACAGAGCATTGGCCATCCTTCACCTTGATTCCCGCAACCTGGTATCCCGACAAACTGCAGGTGTCGCTGGCCTCGCTCACGTCCCATGCCGCCTTGCAGTTCTCGACCGTTACGGGAGCAGGGCAGGAGGTGGACAGTTTATCGTTGCAGTAACCGAGCTCCTGTACCTCTTCGGGCGGTCCCCAGAAGGACGCCGAGACCGCCGGGGTCCCGCAGGAGGTTGAGACCCGGCATTCATCGGCCGATACCGAGATGCTGTGGGATCCGTAGGACGACCCGCATTGCTGGCTGGCGTAGTTCTCATCCCACGCATCCTCGCACTTGGCCGGCAGGGCAGCCAGTTCCTCGCTCCCGAGGCAGGTGTATTTCAGTTCGCCGTCGCAGGTGAGCAGATCGCTCATGTTCTGGAGACTGCCGGTCACCTTCTGCATGTCAGAGGGAAAGGGGCTCGAAGTCCTCCAGCATCTGGTGTTGACCTCGCACTGTTGGTCCGAGGTCACCGACATCCAGAACTGGTTGCTGGTGTAAGGGCAGCTATTGGAAGCCCGGCTGTCGCCCCACGCATCGAGGCACTGTTCGACCGTCAGGTCGCTAGAGTTACCGTCTCCGCTCTGGGTTGTAGTACTCCCCGCGGGAACGACGTTCAGGATGACGACCGCTGCCTGACGCACCGATCCCAGTTCGGTCTCCGGCGCGTCGCTGGAATCGGGCAGGGACAGTTTGACGATGAGCGCTTCGGAAGACTCGGTCACATCGGAGTCCGTCAGGGCGGACACGGTGAAGGTCTTCTCGGTCTCGTCCTCGTCGAACGTCAACTGTCCCGAGGCGGGGGTGTAGTCCGTGTTCTTGGTCGCCGGGTTATTGGTGCCGGAGGGAGGGTCGGCGGTGGTGTAGTTGACGGCGGCTTCGCCGGAACCGCTCTTCTTGACCGTCACCGTCGCATCCTGGCCTTCGTTCATGACATAGGAGGATCGGCTGAAGCTGACTTCCGGGGGATCGTTCGCCGAGGCCGGCGCGGGGAGGAGGCCGCCGGCGAGCGCCGGAAGCACGAGCGCGCCGCAGAGCGCCAGCGGTCCAGAGCGCTTACGGGGGGGGGGGGGGGATTTCTGGGTTCGCGGGTTCGTCATGCATTTTATCCTTTGGGTTTCGCTCTGCGGGCCGGGTGCTTCGGGCGCGCGGGCCGTCTAGTCGTTGTCCTCGATCTCGCCGGTCAGTGTCATCGTGGTCGGGATGCCCTCGAAATTCTGCTGCAACTCGACCCAGGCCAAGGTGCCCAGATAGGCCGCCTGGAACTGCCGTTCGTAGAGTTCGAGCTTGAAGTCTTCGGTGTCTTCGACATCACTGTCGTCCACCGTCTCCACACTGACCGTCTCTTCCGTGTCTCCTGCGGGGAACGTCACCGTGCCGGTGGCGGCCTTGTAATCCTCGTCATCGACCGCCGAGCCGTCGGCCGTCTTGTATTTGTAGCGCACCGACATGCCTGTCGGCGGGGTTCCTATCTTCACCGTGAAGGCCATCTTCTCGCCCTCGGTGGCCTCCGCGGCCTGCGCCGACGGCGAGACCAGCGCGATGGCCAGCACGCCCGCCGCCAGCATCGCGACAGCGAGAGCCGCACACCGCGCCCGCGCTCCCTGACCCGTCCTGTGCCTCATCGTTCCGTCCTCCTTACCCGCCGGCGCGCCCCATTGCGCCCCGGATGAGTCGAACGGTAACAGCCTCAGGTAATAAGCGTCCAAGACCGTTTTATTATGTCGGACATAAGAATTTCCTATGCGTATGTGGCGCCGGACCATCGGGCGCCGGCCGCACGATCCCCGGCGGCCCGGTCCCGCAAAGCCGGTTCGTCCCTGCCTGCGGCCTGCGTGCAGGACAGCGAGAATCTCGGCCCCCCGGCGCTTGCGGGCTCCAACCGCGGAGCGGCTCACGAGAACGGAGCGATCGAAGGCCCGCATGGTCCGCGCTTCCGCCATTCCAGCCACCTCCATGCGGAACGCATGGCCTGCCTTTTCGTTCAGCAGGCTTGCGCAGGTTCGTTCCGCATCACTATCCCGTCATACCAACGGTCGTTGATCGGACCCGATTGTGCGGCGCCTCCCTACCGTAGCCCCGGTCCTTTGTCCTCATCCCGAGTAGCGGCGCCAGCCGCGTATCGAGGGGGCTGGACGCGGGCGGGACGTCCCCTTCGACAGGCTCAGGACAGGCTTTCGATACGCGCCCGCTGGCGCGGGCGCTACTCAGGATGAGGAGAGGCAGGGGTGCCGGGCGGCATTTGCTCGTGAGTTTCAACCCGGTGCTGTTGGATGAGTCCATAGTCGAGGCCGCTGGTATTACAGAGTGGCAACAGCTATCCAGTGTGCAGCCTGCCGGCAACGAATCGGCCTGAACCGGATTGCCGGACCAGGGGCAGGCGTCGTTGATGCAATCGGCGATGTCGAGAGCGCGCATGGCCCGCATTCCTTCTCCGTTTTGCGGTTTCAGCCGTCCGGCATTTCCCGGAGCAGGGCCCTGACGACGCGGGCGGCATTGGCGGCCGCGAGGCGAAAGAAGACCTCCAGCCGGTTCGCCTGGCCGCTGCCGCCGGCAAGGTCCGAGAGGCTGCGCACGGCGATGAAGGGAACGTCGTTCGCCCAAGCGACATGGGCGGCGGCCGCGCTCTCCATGTCGAGCACGCGCGCCCCGAAGGTGCGGAAGGCGTAGTCGCGGAACTTCGCATTGTCGATGAAAGCCCCGCCCGATACGCCCGAGCCGCCGATGACGATCTTCGGCGCCTGCGGCAGGCACTTGCCCTCCCCGGTGCAGCGCTCAAGTTCGACATCCGCCGCCGCGCGCCCGGCCTGGGCGAGCATTGTTTCGTCCGCGGGGAACCAGAAGCGCGTTTCGGGCTCTGCAGCGCCGGCGCGGGCCACGGTGACCGAACGCGGGAACATCATGGCGAAATTGGCGTAGGGATATTGGAAGAAGGGCGGTTTCTCCCAGCCGTCCTCCACCTTTCGCGCGAAGACGGCTTCGAGATATTGGCCCCAACGCTCGGCGACCACCACATCGCCGACATCGAGGCCGGGATCGACGCCGCCGGCGATGCCGGAAAAGACGATCCGGTCGATGGGAAAGCGGTCGAGCGCAAGCTGCACCGTCATCGCCGCATTGACCATGCTGATGCCGCTGAGGAACAGCACGACATCGCGGCCCTCGAGCCTGCCGGTGACGAACTCGACGCCGTTGACGGATTGCGAGGCCGCGTCCTCTAGATCCGCCCGCAGCACGGCCATCTCCGGAGGAAAGGCCGAGACCACGGCCGTCAGCCGGGCATCGCTGCCGGCCGGATGTGCGGCCGCCGACCAGAACCCGGCCGTGAGCGCCAGGGCAAGCGTGCCGAGTTTGCGCAGCATGGCCCGGGATCTGCGTCTAACCCGCTGCGGCCACCATGAGGCGGCCTTCAACGCCGTGGCGGGCGATCAGGCTGGCGACAAGACCGCTTGTCTTGGCCTCCTCGACAAATTCCGCAACGAAGGCCGCGGCGGCTTCGGGCCGCGAGCGCGGCACGCCGATGGCCTGCTGCACGGCGGAAAACTGCCCGTCCAGTATGCGCGCGCCGGGCAATTTCTCGACATCGCCGATCAGCCCCGGCCGCAGGCCGGCGAGCGCCTCATAGCCCTTTTCGACAAACAGATCGAAAGCTGCGCCGAGGCCTTGCACGAGCACCAGCTCGGCATGCCGGATGTTGCGCGAGAGCCAGAGCTCGTAGGCGCTGCGGGCCGAAACGGCGATGCGGATGCCGGGCCGGTCCACCTCTTCGATCGAGCGGATCGGCGAACCCGGCGGCACCAGGTAGGTCGCCTCGATTTCGGAGTAGGCGAGCGAGAAGGCGATCTTCTCCGCGCGCTGCGGCTCCGCGCCGATCAGGCCGATATCCCAGGCATCGTCGGCGGCCGCATCCGCCAGTTCGCCGGGAGTGGCGAAGGGCACCATCTTCACCGGCAGGCCAAGCCGCTCGCCCAGCGCGCGGGCCATGTCGGGGCTTACCCCGTCAGGATCGCCCGACTCCGTGCGGCCGGTGACGAGCAGGAAGTTGGACATGTTGATGCCCGCGCGCAGCACGCCGGTCGGCGCCAGCTGCTCGGCGATATTGTCTGACATGGGACGGAGAGTTCCTTCGTTCTATCGGTTCCTGATGGGGATGCCGCCGCTCAGACGGCGCCCTTGTCGCGCAGCGCCTCCACCTCGCCGCCGGAGAGGCCAAGCCAGTCCGACAGCACCTCGTCGGTGTGTTCGCCGAGCGTGGGAGAGCATTCGACCGGCACATCGTTGCCCGACATCTTCACCGGCCAGCCCGGCATCAGGAAGTCGCCGCGCTCGGGGTGGTTCACGGTCTGGAAAATGCCGCGCGCGCGCATATCCTCGCTGTCGGACAGCTCCTTGGAATCGAACACCGCGCCAACGGGAACGCCGGCCGCGCCGATGGCCCGCATCGCCTCCTCCTTGCTGCGCTCAGAGGTCCAGGCGGTGATCGCCTCGTCCAGATCCTTCTGGTTGGCGGAGCGCGCGGGGGCGTTGGCGAAGCGGGGGTCATCCTTGAGTTCCGGCCTGCCGATCACCTCGCAAAGCCGCTCCCAGTGGAGGTTCGAGGCGCGGGTGGTGTAGATGTAGACATAGTCGTTGGGCCCGCCGGGCGCGCAGAGGAACACGTCCGAGGGCGCGCTGCCCGCCATGATGACCTCGTTGCCGCGCCGGGGCGCCGCTGCGCCGGTAGTCGCCTGCACGGCATAGGCGAGCCGGCAGTAGTTGATCATCGCGTCCTGCATCGCGACCTCGATATGCTGGCCCTTGCCGGTGCGGCCGCGCTGGTAGAGCGCGCCCAGGATCGAGATCGCCATGTGCAGGCCGGTCCCGGTGTCGCCGATGGTGGGGCCGGGGTTGATCGGCCGCCCGTCCGGGTCGCCGGTGATCGCCATGACGCCGCCCACCGCCTTGCCGATCATGTCAAAGGACAGGAACTTCTCGTAGGGGCCGCCGCGCGCGAAGCCCTTCACCTGGGCGTAGATGATGCGCGGATTGATTTCCTTCGCCACATCGTAGCCGAGGCCGAGGCGCTCGATCGCGCCCGGCGCGAAGTTCTCGATCATCACGTCGGCCTGGCCGATCATGGCCTTCACCGTCTCCAGCCCCTCCGGGCTCTTCAGGTTGACGGTGACGCTCTTCTTGTTCGCGTTCAGCAGCATGAAATAGTAGCTGTCCACGCCCGGCCGGTCGGTGGAGGCGAAGCGGCCCTGCTCGCCGGAGCCCGGCCGCTCGACCTTCACCACGTCGGCGCCGAGCCAGGCCAGCGCCTCGGTGCAGGAGGGGCCCGCCTCGAATTGCGTCAGGTCGAGCACGCGGACGCCCGCAAGGGCGCGGTTGCTGTCGTCGGTCATGTCGGTCTCTCGCTGGTCGGTCGGTCAGTCGTCCTGGGGCCGGAGGCTTTCCTTGAAGCGGGCCCGGTTGGTCACATACCACTGGTTCTGCTCGGCGAAGAAGGCGGACATCTCCGGCGTCACCTGCCGGATGACCCTGCCGGGAATGCCGACCACCATGGAATTGTCGGGGATCTCGGCGTTCTCGCGCACCAGCGCCTTGGAGGCGATGACGCAATTGCTGCCGATCTTCGCCCCGTTCAGCACCACCGCGCCGATGCCGATCACCGTGCCGTCGCCGACGAGGCAGCCATGCAGCATCGCCATGTGGCCGACGGTG
>JAJECF010000043.1 GCA_022822125.1 Alphaproteobacteria bacterium | reverse complement strand
GGAAACATCCCCCGGCATGAACCGCGCCTCAGGCGCAACCCATACCCCTGCGCCCTCAAACCGAAACACCAACCCCCTGCAACCAATCAACCAGACCGTTGCCAAACCGAGCCAGAGAATGTGCCCGGTGAGAAATCCGGGCTATCCGTCGATCCGGCGCTCCATTTTTTCGCGCATGTGATCGCCGGCCATGATCGGCGGATATTTCGCCGGGTTGCCGGGGCCGCAGCAGCTTTCCAGGCAGGCGATCTCGGCGTCGTAATTCGGATGGAGGAAATAGCCGATGGTCTGGCGCCGGCTTTCTCCGCGCCGCCCGGCCGGCGGATTGACGACCCGGTGGACGGTCGATTTCCAGCGGTCGTTGGTCCAGCGTTGCATCATGTCGCCCAGATTGACCGCCAGTTGCCCCGGCCCGGGCCGGACATCCAGCCAGGAGCCGTCCGGCATGAGCGCCTGCAGGCCGCCCGGCGCGTCGTTGAAGGCGAGGATCGTCAGGCTGCCGAAATCGGTATGCGCCCCGCAGCGAAGCTGGCCCGGCTGCGGATCGTCCTCGATAACGGGGTAGTGGTTCGACGGGCAGGTGCTGAAATGCCCGTCGATCTTGTCGTCGAAGAACGCCTCCGGCAATCCGAGCGCCACGGCCAAAATCCCCATCAGGCGCTGCGCCAGGGCCTCGAATGCGCAATAGAACTCCGTCAACGCCTCCCTGTAGGCGGCGGGATGCGCCGGCCAGATATTCTCCGAGTAGAAGAGCGCGGCGCCCGGAATATGGGCGAAGCGCGCCGCCGGCGGGACGAGAGGGCCGATGAAGAACTGCTCCCTCAGGTCGGGCGGCGCCTCCTGCCCGAGCGTGCGGGCGAGGTTTCGCGTCGCGACGGCGTGATAGCCGCGCGGCGCCACGCCGTCCTCCGGCATGAATCGCGCCTTCTCCGCGGCCGGAAGGTCGAAAAACGCCCGCGATACCGTAAAGGCGCGGTCGATGACCGCTTGCGGAATTCCGTGGCCGGCGACGATCAGGAAGCCGATCGTCTCGCAGGCGCGCGCCACCCGCCGGGCCACCTCCCGCCGGTCGGCGGCGGAGCCGGTCCGATAGGGCTCGAGGTCGATCGCCGGAATTGCATTGGGGGCCATCTTCGGACAAGTCCTTTCGCAGATGCCGCGCCCGTGCAGTCTAGGCGCTGCGGGCGGATTCGACCAAGATGGCGCGGAAACAGGCGAAGGGCCGGGTCCGAGCCGGGACGGTCCGCAAAGGGAAGGCATGCGCCGATGAAGCTCTATGTCTGGAATATCGCGCCGAACCCGCGCCGGGTGGTCATCTATCTGGCGGAGAAAGGGATCGAGGTGCCGATGGAGGAGGCGGGCATTCCCGGCAAGCCGGCCCTCGACCCCTCCTTCCTCGCAAAGGCGCCCTATCGCCGGGTGCCGCTGCTGGAGCTTGGTGACGGCACGCTGATCTCCGAAGCCATGGCGATCTGCCGCTATTTCGAGGCGCAGCATCCCGACCCGCCGCTGATGGGCGCGGACGCGCTGGAGATGGCGCGCGTCGAGATGTGGGAACGGATGTCGGAGTTCGAGGGCTTGTTCGCGGTCGCCGAATCCTTCCGCAACGCCAAGCGCGCCTTCGCCGGCCGCGCGCTGCCCGGGATTCCCAGCGAGAGCGCACAAATCCCCGATCTGGTCGAGCGCGGCAAGCAACGGACCGTGCTCTATTTCAACCGGCTCGACGCCCGGCTCGGCGAAGCGCGCTTCCTCGCCGGCGACCGCTTCACCACCGCCGACATCACCGCTTACTGCACCGTCGATTTCGCCAGGTTCATCGAGATCGACGCCGCCGACGACCGACCCCATATCGCGCGCTGGCAGGCGGAGGTAGCGGCGCGCCCCAGCATCCGCGGGACCGCGTAGCCGATCTCGACAGGGACGGCCCGCCGCGCCATGCTCGCACCCCATGAGCGGCGCCCCCTTCATCCGCACCGTGCCCGAGGGCGACGACCGGGAGCGGCTGGTCTGCGCCGATTGCGGGCATATCGCCTATGAGAACCCGAAGATCGTGGTCGGCTCGGTGGCGGTGTTCGGCGACCGGCTGCTGATTTGCCGGCGCGCCATCGAGCCGCGCAAGGGCTACTGGACCCTGCCGGCGGGCTATCTGGAGCTCCACGAGACGCCGGAGGAGGGCGCTATCCGCGAGGCGGTCGAGGAGGCCTGCGCGACCATCGAGATCGACCGGCTACTGGCCGTCTTCTCGATCCCGCGCCTCTCGCAGGTGCAACTCATCTTCCGCGCGCGCCTCGCCTCGCCCGAGATCGCGCCGGGCCCGGAAAGCGCCGATGTTCGCCTGGCGCGCTGGGAGGAGATTCCCTGGGACGAGATCGCCTTCCCGTCCGTGCGCTGGTCGCTCGACGCCTGGCGGCGAACGTGCGGCCAGGACATCTTTACGCCTCTCGGCAACCCGCCCGGTGAGACGGGCGACATGCGCGCCGGCAGGCCGGATTGAGCCCGATCACACGTAGGGGATCACCTTCTCCATCGTGATCCGCATGGACGATTCGACATGCTCGATCGGCAGGCCGCCAAGCGTGCTCCAGAGCGCGAATTCGGTGATGCCGAGCCGGTCGCGCAACTCGCGCAACCGCGCGATGCACTCCTCGGGATCGCCCGCGATGCAGGCGCCGAATTCGTGCAGCTTCTCGAAATTGAGATAGCCCATCTCGCGCGTCTTCAGCCCCTCGGTCATGGTCAGTTCATAGCCCTTGACCGGCTTGAAGGACCCCGTCTGTGAGAGCTGGTTGCTGGCGACCTTGTTGTAGAACCACTGCACACGCTCGCCGAAGATCTCGCGCGCCGCCGCCCCGTCCTCATGGCAGAAATAGGGCATCAGCATCATGCGCTCGGCGGCCTTGGGGTCGCGGCCGTTGGCCTCGCAGGCGGCCTCGTAGCCGGCGAGGTTCTCCTGCAGCTTCTCCACCCAGACTTCCCGATAGGTGCGGTAGGTGAAGGGCGAGGCGAGTTGCAGGTGGTATCCCTTCTCCGCCGCCTGGGTGAAACTCTCCGGCGAGATCGACGCCTGATAGACCGGCGGATGCGGCTGCTGTACCGGCTTCGGCAGGCACTCGACGGGATCGGGAATGGGCCAGTGCCGGCCGTCCGGACGGCTGACCGTCTCGTTCGTCCAGGCGTCGAGCACGATATCGACGCCCTCGTTCATCATCTCGCGCGCCTCCGCCATCGGCACGCCGAGCCCGACGAACTCATGCGGCTGGTAGGCCCGCCCGACGCCGAACAGCAGCCGCCCGTGGCTCAATATGTCGATCAGCGCGAAGTCCGACGCCGTCCGGAGCGGATGGTTGAAGGGGATCGCCACCACGGCCGTCCCGATCTTGATCCGCTTGGTGCGCTGGGCGACGGCGGCGGCGTAAACCTGGGTCGAGGTGACGACGCCATAGGTCGAGAACAGGTGCTCCGCTAGCCAGACCGTGTCGTAGCCGAGCTCCTCGGCCTTCACGAAATAATCGAGGTCCTCGTCGAACGCCTCCACCCGCCGGGTCTGGTCCGGCATCTGGCTCAGGCTGAAGACAGCCCATTTCATCGCGTATCGCCTCCGGGTTGCGTCAGGGCCGCAAGCTGGCCCACATCTTCGACCGACTCAAGCCGGTCCACCACTTCTATCAGGGCCTCGCCGGCGTCCGGGTCCAGCCCGGCCCAGGCCCAATTGCCGCGGAACTTGGCGAGATGCTGGGCGCGGGTGAGCGGCCGGGCCGGGCCGCCGGGCACCTCCTCGACGCGCTTCGCGAGGCGGCGCCCGTCCCTGAGCGCGATCTCGACCGAAACCGGCGCCAGCGCGTTCGGGTCCGGATTATCGTCCACTTCGACCCGCACGCGCCGGGCGAGCTCGACGCTTTCCGCGTCCGCCAGCGCCGCCGGCGTGAAATCCTCATGGCCGAGACCGCCGCCGAGCAGAATCCGCGCCGCCGCCCAGCGCGCCGAGAGCCGCGCCTGGTTGACAGCCATATTCGCATGGGCCTCGCGGCCGACGAGATGGTTCACCAGCGGCGTCACGATGAGCGTGACTTCCGCTACCTCCGGCGCGCCGAAGCCGTGCTCCGCCCGGAGCACCAGCAGCGCCTCGACCACGCCATGGGTCGCGCGGCCGCTGGGCCAGGGCTTGTGCGCCGTCTCCGCGATGCGCCAGACCCGGCCGAGACCGGCCAGGACCGGCCCGATGTCGTAATCGCGCTCGAAGAGCTGGAGATAGCCGTGCTCGCCCTCGATGCTGCCCTGCGGCCCCGGCAGGCCGGCGCGCGCCATGTCTACCGCCGCGATGGCGTTGCGCGCGCCGAAACCCACCTGCATGCCGAGCAGCGGCGAGCCCTCGCTATGGGCCTGCATCGTGCCGGAGACCTGCCCGAGCGCGATGCCGAAGGCCCGCGCGGTCGCTTCCTCGTCGAGCCCGGCGAGCTTCGCGCAGGCCGCGGTGCCGCCGAACGTGCCCGCCGTCGCCGGGCGGAAGAAGCGCAAGCCCGCTTTCGACGCGAGGCCGAGCCCGGCGGCGACATCCGAGCCGACGGCGACCGCCTCGATCAGCCGGCGGCCGGACACGCCGCCCTCGCGCTCGGCGAACGCCATGGCGGCCGGGAACAGCACCGCCATGGTATGCACCACCGCGCCTTCATGGACGCAATCATATTCCGAGTTGTGCAACTGATAGGCGTTAAGCGCCGCTGCGGCCGGGGCCGGCAGCATATCGGCGGCCGCCCAGACCCGCGCCTCTGCCGGCGGGCCGGCCAGCACGCGGCGCCATTCGGCCGCGAACGGGCCGCGCGCGCCGGCCGCCGCCACGCCGAAGGAGTCGAGCGCAAAGGTCTTGACGGCTTCGACCGCCGCCGCCGGCAGGTCGTCGAAGCCCGTGCCCGCGACATGGCGGGCGAAGATGCGGGCTGCGTCCATGGCCCTGCCGGCGTCTCCGGCGCGCTGCCGGGTCAGCAGACCTCGAACAGGCCGGCCGCGCCCTGGCCGCCGCCGATGCACATGGTCACGACGACATTCTTCGCGCCCCGGCGCTTGCCCTCGATCAGCGCGTGGCCGACCAGGCGCGAGCCGGTCATGCCGAAGGGGTGGCCGATGGCGATCGAGCCGCCGTTCACATTCAGCCTGTCGTTCGGAATGCCGAGCCGGTCGCGGCAATAGAGCACCTGCGAGGCGAAGGCCTCGTTCAGCTCCCAGAGGTCGATATCGTCGATCTTCAGGCCCTTGCGCTCCAAGAGACGCGGGATCGCATAGACCGGGCCGATGCCCATTTCGTCCGGCTCGCAGCCGGCGGTGGCGAAGCCCTTGAAGATGCCGAGCGGCTCGACATTGCGCCGCTCCGCCTCCGCGGAATTCATCACCAGGCAGGCCGAGGCGCCGTCGGAAAGCTGGCTGGCATTGCCGGCCGTGATCCACTTGCCTTCGCCGCGCACCGGCTCCAGCCCCGCCAGCCCTTCCAGCGTGGTGGTCGGCCGGTTGCAGGTGTCGCGGTCGATGACGACCTCCTTCTCGGACACCTCGCCGGTCTCCCGGTCGGTGACCAGCATGGTGGTCTCGAAGGGCACGATCTCGTCGTCGAAGGCGCCCGACTGCTGGCCGGCGGCGCAGCGAAGCTGGCTTTGCAGCGAATATTCGTCCTGGCTCTCGCGGGTGACGCCATAGCGCCCGGCCACGGTGTCGGCCGTGTCGATCATCGCCATCCAGAGGTCGGGATGGCGCTCCAGCAGGCTTTCCTCGGTGATGTGGGTGCGGTTCATGTTGGGTTGCACCAGCGAGATCTGCTCGACACCGCCGCCGACCGCCACCGGCACGCCGTTGACCATGCAGGCCTGCGCGGCCATGGCGACCGTCTGCAGGCCGGAGGAGCAGAAGCGGTTGACCGTGGCGCCCGCCGTCGTCACCGGGCAGCCGGCCCAGAGCGCAGCGTTGCGCCCGACATTGGTGCCCGTCGCGCCCTCGGGGTTCGCGCAGCCGACGAACACGTCCTCGACCTCGCCCGGATCGACGCCGGCGCGCTCGATGGCGTGCTTGATCGCATGGCCGGCCATCGCCGCGCCGTGGGTGTTGTTGAATTCGCCCCGGAAAGACTTGGTGAGCCCGGTCCTGGCGGTCGAGACGACGACGGCTTCGCGCATCTGGCGATCTCCCTGAACTTCAATTCCGGTGCGAGTATTGCCAGCCTGCGCGCCGGGTTTCAATGGCCGCGCTGAAGGCTGGCGTCTTCCCCCTCCTGGGGAACCGTTCTAAAACGCCGTTATCCGCCCGCTCGGAGAGTTGACCGCATGGCGTCCGAGACCGGCAAGACGCCCCGGACCGTTGCCCTGTTCGCGACCTGCCTGGCCGATCTCGTCCGGCCGTCGGTCGCGTTCGCTTCCGTGCGGCTGCTGGAGGCGGCGGGATGCCGGGTGGAGGCGCCGGCGGCGCAGACCTGCTGCGGGCAGCCCGCCTATAACAGCGGCGACCGCAAGCATGCCGCCCGGATTGCGCGGCGGACGGTGCGCGCCTTCCGCGGCTATGAGTGGATCGTCGTCCCCTCCGGCTCCTGCGCCGGGATGCTGCGCCGCCACTATGCCGACCTGCTGGGGGGCGGGGACGAGGGCTTCGGCGAGCGCGTCTGGGAGTTGACCTCCTTCCTGGTCGATGTCTGCGGGTTCGAGGATGTGAAGGC
This sequence comes from Alphaproteobacteria bacterium, assembly GCA_022822125.1. The sequence continues at coordinate 67,469 of JAJECF010000043.1, read as the reverse complement.
GCGCTGGCCGGTGACGGCCGTCTATCACGACAGTTGCGCGGGCTTGCGCGAACTCGGCGTGAAGCACCAGCCGCGCGCCCTGCTGGCGAAGGTGGAGGGGCTCACGCTCGCCGAACTGCCGGACGCGGAGGTGTGCTGCGGCTTCGGCGGCACGTTCTGCGTCAAATATCCCGACATCTCGACCGCCATGGTCCGGGACAAGACCGCGGCGGTGACGGGCACGGGCGCCGGCGCGCTGCTGGCGGGCGATCTCGGCTGCCTAATGAACATGGCCGGGCGGCTCTCGCGCGAGGGCAGCCCGGTCGAGGTGCGCCATGTCGCGGAGGTGCTGGCCGGCATGACGGATGAGGTCCCGCCGTTATGAGCTTCGCGGGCCCCGCCAATTTCCGTGCCAGCGCGGCCCGCGCGCTTGCCGACGAACCGCTGCAGCGCGAACTCGCCAGGTTCAGCCAGGGCTTCCAGGTCCGGCGTGTCGAGGCGGCCTCCCGGCTGCCGGAATTCGAGGCGCTCAGGGACCGGGCGCGCGACATCAAGAACCACTGCCTCGCCCATCTCGACTTCTATCTGGAGCGCTTCGAGGAGAACTGCCGCGCGGCCGGCGGCGAGGTCCACTGGTGCGCCACCGCCGAGGACGCCCGCCGCGCGATCCTTTCCATCTGCCGCCGCCTCGATGCAAAGACCATGGCGAAGGGCAAATCCATGGTCTCGGAAGAGATCGGTCTGAACGACTTCCTCGCCGAGAACGGCGTTCGCGCGGTCGAGACGGACCTCGGCGAATATATCCTCCAGCTTCGCGGCGAGTCGCCGAGCCATATCGTGGCCCCGGCGATCCATGTCGCGACGGAGCAGTGGACCGAAGCCTTCCGCGCGGCGCATGCCGACCGGCCGGCGGAACGCTCTCTCACCGACGGCAGCGAGATCATGGCGGAGGCCCGCGCCGTGCTGCGCCAGCAGTTCCTCGACGCCGATGTCGGCCTGACCGGCGCCAATTTCCTGGTCGCCGAGACCGGCTCCTCGGTCATCTTCACCAATGAGGGCAATGGCGACCTCTCGCAGACCCTGCCGCGCGCCCATATCGTCATCGCCGGCATCGAGAAGGTGATCCCGACGCTGGAGGACCTCTCGGTGTTCATGCGCGTGCTGCCGCGCTCGGCAACCGGGCAGGAGCTCACCGTCTATACGACGCTCTCCACCGGCCCCCGTCGGGCGGAGGACCTGGACGGGCCGGAGGAATACCATGTCGTGCTGCTCGACAACGGGCGCGCGGACATGCTGGGCGGCGAATTCCAGGACATGCTGCGCTGCATACGCTGCGCGGCCTGCATGAACGCCTGCCCGGTCTACAAGCAGATCGGCGGGCACGCCTATGGCTGGGTCTATCCGGGGCCGATGGGCGCGGTGCTGACGCCGGGCCTGCGCGGCGTGGAGGAGGCCGGGCACCTGCCCAACGCCTCCACCTTCTGCGGCAAGTGCGAGGAGGTGTGCCCGGTGCGCATTCCGCTGCCGCGCATGATGCGCCACTGGCGCGAACGCGAATTCGCCCGCCGCCTGTCGCCCGCCAGATTCCGCTACGGGCTGGGCCTGTGGGCCTTCTTCGCCGCCCGTCCGGCGCTCTACCGGCCCTTTGCAGCCGTCGCCGCAAGGGTGCTGGGCAGAGGGCGCCCCTGGAAGCGGCTGCCGCTTGCCGGCGGCTGGACCGGCACGCGCGACTTCCCGGCGTCCGAGGGCCGCAGCTTCATGAGCCTCTGGCAAGCGGGGCGGAGGCGCTGACGCCGTGGCGTCGCGGGCGGCCCTTCACGAACGCATCGTGGCGGCGGAAAGCGCGCGCGGCGTCGAGGTCGGCATCGACCTGCGCCGGTTGAACGAGCCGGACTCCCCGGTCTTCAACCGGGCCGAGAACGCGGCGCCGTTCTTCGTGGCCATGGGCGCGGTGTTCGCCGCGCTCTATTTCGGCGGCTGGATCTGGGCGCTCGCGGTCGCGGGGACGGCGCTCATCCTGATGGCGACCGGCCTGCAATATCTGCTCATGCTGAGGCTGCGCCGGCGCGCGCTCGCCTATGCGCTCTCCGATCCCGAGGGCTGGCAGCGGCTCTGGGACAAGGGCGGGCTGACCCTGCGCTTGCCGCAGCGGGACGACACCCTCGTCGCGTCGCCCGAAGGCGACTGGACCCGCTTCGCCGCCCGCCATCTGGGGCGCGAGGCGCCGTGAGCGGCCGCGACGCCATCCTGGCCCGGATCAGGGCCGCCACCGGCGGCGCGAAGGGCGAAGCGGAAGAACGGCTTGCCGCCCGCCCCCGGGGGCCGCGTCCGGCGCGTGCGGACGACGACCCGGTTGCGCGCTTCGCGACCGAGGCGCGGGCGGCCGGCAGCACGGTTTCCGAGCCCATCCTGCCGGAGAACGTGCCGGCCGCGATTGCCGAGTGGCTCGCCGCCGAAAACCTGCCGGCGCGCCTCGCCGCCTCGCCCGACCCGGTGCTCGACCGCTACCCCTGGAGCAGCCGCCCGCTGCTGACCCTGGAGCGCCGCCGGGCGGAGCCGGAGGACCGCGTGGCGCTCACGCCCTGTTTCGCTGGCGTGGCGGAGACCGGCACGCTCGCCATGCTCTCCGGGCCGGGGCGCCCGGTCACGCTCAACTTCCTGCCCGAAGCCCATATCGCGCTGGTGAGCACGCGCGACCTTGTGGGCGCCTATGAGGACATGTGGGCGCGAATGCGCGCCGCCGGCGGTGCGCCCCGGACGGTCAACCTGATAACCGGGCCGTCGCGCAGCGCCGATATCGGCCAGGAACTGCGCATGGGCGCGCACGGGCCCCGAAGGCTGCATATCGTGCTGGTCGAGGACGAACCGGAGGAAGGCGCCGATGCCTGCTAGCTCCGGTCCCGACGATTTCGAGGTCTGGCGGCGCTTGACGCGCTCCGTCCGGCCCCTGCCCGGCCGCCGCGTGCCGCCCCAGGCAAGACCACGGAAACCGGAAAAGGCGCGAGAGGAGCCGGAGCCCTCGCCGTCTTCGTCCTGCGGCCCGGCGCCCGTTCCCCGCCCCGCCCCGGCCGGCGGAGGGCTGGACAAGCGCACCGCCCGGCGCATCCGGCGGGGCGCGCTGCGGATCGAGGCCCGGATCGACCTGCACGGATTCACGCGGGAAGAGGCCTGCAGCCGGCTCACCCGCTTCATCGCCGAAAGCCAGTTGGCCGGGCGCCGGCTGGTGCTGGTCGTCACCGGCAAAGGCCGCCGGGCCGAAGACGGCATGGCGGCGGGGGTCATCCGCCGCGAGGTGCCGGTCTGGCTTGCGCACCCGCCCAATGCCGCGCGCGTGCTGGACACGGCCCCGGCCCAGCCCCGCGACGGCGGCGACGGCGCGCTCTATGTCTATCTGCGGAAATTGAAGCCGTGACTCCGGCGGCGCGCATCGGCGCGGCCATCGAGGCGCTGGAGACGATCGAGGAAACCGGCCGGCCGGCGGACGCGGTGCTGGGCGGGTTTTTCCGCGCCCGCCGGCATATCGGCGCGAGCGACCGCAAGGCGGTGGCCGAGCGCGTGTTCGGCGTGTTGCGCCGCCGCGCCCGGCTGGACTGGCACCTTGCCCGCCGGGGCGTCGAGCCGACGGCGCGCGCGCGCATGCTGGCCCGCCTGCTGCTGGTGGACCGCCTGCAGGAGCCGGGCTCCGTGTTCGGGCGGGGAAAATACGCGCCCGGGCCGCTCTCGCCTCCGGAGCTCGACCTCTTCATGGCCCTTGTCGGCGAGCCGCTGGAGCCGCCGGACATGCCCGCCTCCGTGCGCGCCGAGTGCCCCGCCTGGGCCGAACGCGGCCTCCGGGAGAGCCTGGGTGGGGCCTTCGCCGAGGAAATGAAGGCGCTTGCCGAGCCCGCCCCGGTGGACCTCCGCGTCAACGCGCTCAAGACGACGCGCCGCGAGGCAAGGCGCCTGCTGTTCCGCGAGGGCATCCGCACCGAGCCTGTCGAGGCAAGCCCCTGGGCGCTGCGCTGCGAGGGCCGCCCGGCGCTCGGCCGCACGCGCGCCTTCCGCGAGGGCCTTGTCGAAGTGCAGGACGCGGGCTCGCAGCGCATTGCGCATGCCGTGGCCGCCGGGCCGGGCATGCAGGTGGTGGATTTCTGCGCGGGCGCGGGCGGCAAGGCGCTCGCGCTCGCCGCCGACATGGGAGGCAGGGGCCGCGTCGTCGCCACGGACGTGCATGACAAGCGCCTTGCGCGCCTCGGCGAACGCATGCGCCGGGCGGGCGCGCACAATATCGAGCGCCGCCTGCTCGAGAGCGAGCGCGACCGCTGGGTGCGCCGCCAGCGCGGCAAGTTCGACCGGGTGCTGGTGGATGCGCCCTGCACCGGCACCGGCTCCTGGCGGCGAAACCCGGATGCGCGCTGGACGCGCGACGGCCCCGGCCTCGCCGAACTGGTGGCGCTGCAGGACCGCATAGTGGAGAGCGCCGCGCGGCTGGTGAAGCCCGGCGGGCGGCTGGTCTATGCCACCTGCTCGCTCCTGCGCGACGAAAACGAGGCGCGTGTGGCGCGCTTCCTGGAAACCGCGCCCGATTTCGCGCGCGCGACCGACGACCTCCGCATCTCGCCCGCCCGGGACGGCTCGGACGGGTTCTACGCCGCCATTCTGGAACGCGGGGAGGCCCCATGCGCGAACGACTCCGAGACCTGATCGCCGAACGGGCGCTCTCCACCGGCCGGTTCACCCTCGCCTCCGGGGTAGGCACCGGATATTTCTTCGACATGAAGCAGGTGATGCTGGACCCGGAGGGCCTGACGCTCATCGCGGAAGCCTTTCTGGAACGCATCCGGCAGGAGCCGGCGGACCATATCGGCGGCATCGCCATGGGCGCGGTGCCCATCGTGGCGGCGGTCTGCGCGGCGAGCCGCGCCACCCCGCGCCCGCGCCGCGCCTTTTTCGTGCGCAAGGAAACGAAGGACCACGGCACCGAACGGCGCGTGGAAGGCTACCTTCCCGAACATGGCGAGGTGCTGCTGTTCGAGGATGTGACGACCACAGGCGGCTCGGCGATGATCGCGGTCGAGGCCGCGCGCGCCGCCGGCTGCCGGGTGGAAACGCTCTACACCGTCGTGGACCGGCTGGAGGGCGCGGAGACCAATCTCGCCCGCGAAGGCATCCGCCTCGTCCCGCTCTTCACCCGCGACGACTTCGCGCTGTAGCCTCCGGGCGGAGGCATAGCGGAGCGAGGCGCCCATCTCCCGGACAACGAACATCGACGCAAGCGGCCTCAGACGCTGCATCGGCACGCTTGAGACGGCGTTCGCACATTTGCAGCAGGAAAGCCGATGCGCGACGTCTTCCGCGCCGCTTGTGACAGGCAATTCGAACTCGTGCTGGAAGTCGGCGGCGCGCTGTTGCGCAGGCGCCTCAAGGATTTTTTCGCGGGCAGCCGCGAGGCCGACCGGCTGACCTTCCGGGACGCCTTCCGCCACGGCGCAAAACATGCGCTCGTAACCGCCGAGGCCTGCGAACGGTGGCTGCAATATCGCGACGCCCGCAACGCCTCCGCGCACGATTATGGCGAGCGCTTCGCCGAGACGGCGCTGGAGCTCATACCCGCGTTCGTCTCGGACGCGCGGTCTCTTGCCGATGCCGTCGAGGACGCGGGCGATGGCTGACGGGCTCCTCCTGCATGAGCGCCACCGCGCCGCGCTCGAACGGCTTTTCGCCGAGCATCTGCCCGAGGTCGAGGTCTGGGCCTATGGCAGCCGCGTCACCGGCCGGGCGCATGACGGCAGCGACCTCGACCTGGCGCTCCGCGCCCCCGGCGGGGCCGAAATCGAACCCGCCCGGCTGGGCGCGTTCCGCCGCGCGCTGGAAGCCTCCACCATCCCCTTCCTCGTCCAGCCGCATGACTGGGCCCGCCTGCCGGAACGCTTCCGCCGGGAAATCGAGCGCCGATGCTGTGTGCTGCGCCGCGCCTCATGACGATATATTACCCTGTCGGCGAACGACAGGAGCCGCTTGAACTCCCTGGGGAGGAGCCGCGATGACCGGAACGAATGACCGCATGGCGCTGCGCGAGGCCGGGGCGCGGCTTGCCGAAGAGCTGGGGCTGCCCGTGCCGTCCGGCGCGCCGGGGCTCGATGCCTTCGCGCTCGAAGCGGGCTTCGGCTCGCTCTGGGCGGACCCCGCGCTGCCGCCCGCCGACCGCATGGTGGCGGTTCTCTGCGCGCTCGCCCAGAAGGACCGGCAGGCGGAGCTTGCCGCCCATATCGGACCGGCGGTCGAGGCCGGGCTGGACGCGCGGGAGCTCCGCGAGATTTTCGTGCAATGCGGCCTCTATGGCGGGCTGCCGATGGCGGCGCATGCGCTGGCCGCGCTGAATGCGCAGCTTGGCGGCCCTGCGCAGGAGGAAGAGGATGCGCGCGACCTGGCGGCGCTGGAGGAGGACGGGCGCGCCATGATGCGCAAGCTGCACGGCGAGCGCGCGGAGACGGGCTACGCCGCGCCCGGCAATGCGGGCTCCGCCGGCCTCTACCGCATCGCGATCCTTTACGGCTACGGCGCGATCTGGAACCGGCCGGGCCTTTCCCACCGGCGGCGGATGATCGTGGCGCTGGCGAGCTTCGCCGTGCTGGGGCTGCACGACACGCTGGCGAAATTCGCGGCTTCGGCGCGCGCCATGGGCCTCGCGCCGGCCGAAATCGCCGCCGCCATCGCCCAGACCGCGCCCTATGCCGGCTTCCCGCCCGCGCTCAACGCGCTCGGCCGCCTCGCCGACGTGCTGGCGGAGCCGGAGGGATAATACCAGCGGTCGTTGATCGGAACCGATGGCGCGGCGCCTCCCTGCCGTAGCCCCGGTCCTTTGTCCTCATCCTGAGTAGCCGCGAAGCGGCGTATCGAAGGGCCTGTCCTGAGCCTGTCGAAGGAGCCTGCCCTGAGCTTGCAGAAGGGGACGGCGGTTCCACCGGCGGGACGATCCTTCGATACGCCTCCCTCCGGTCGGCTACTCAGGATGAAGAGAGGCGGGGGCAGCCGGGCGGATCGACGCAAAAAGGGGAAACCGGGCGGCATTTGCACGTGAGTTTCAACCCGGTGCCGTTGGTACAAGCAGGCGTCCTCACACCGCCCGCGGGCTGAGGCCGAGGCTGCGGGAGCGCATATGGAGCATGGCGATCAGGGTGAAATTCATGGCGTTGAAGGCGACGCCCGAAAGGAAGGCCGGCGAATAGGAGCCGGTCTTGTCGAAGATATATCCGGCGAGCGTGCCGCCGATCGCCATGCCCGCGCCCGCGAACATGTATTGCGCACCGACCCGCCAGCCGATCTCGGAAACCGGGAACCAGAGCCGGAGCAGCAGCGGGTAGCAGGGCATGATGCCGGCGAAGCCGAGGCCGAACAGCAGCGCCGCGACATAGAGCCCCGTCAGGCTCTCGACCATGGAGAAGACGACCATCATGACAAGCTGGCAGACCGACCCGATCAGCAGGGTCGGCGCGGCGCCGATGCGGTCCGACAGCATGCCGAAGCCGATCCGGCTGAAGAAGCCCGCCACCATCAGCACCGAAAGGATTTCCGCCCCGCGCTCCTCCGCATGGCCGAGGTCCGACGTATGAGCGACCAGATGGACGATGGGCATGGACATCGCCCCGCAGCAGCCGATCACGGCGATCCAGAGCGCGCCCTGCACCAGCTCCGGCGGCCATTCCAGCACCTTGCCGCCGCGCGAGGCGGGGAGGCGCACGGGCCCCGGCGGGGCGGCGGGCGGTTTCGGGCGGATCAGCCAGCAGAGCGGCAGCATCGTCACGACGGCGAAGATGGCGTAGTAGAAATAGGTTTCCTGCCAGCCGACCGCGCCTTCGAGATGGCCGAAGACAGTGGGCCAGACGGCCCCGGACAACCCCTGGCCCGATGCGATGACGGCGATGGCGAGCCCCCGCCGCCGGTCGAACCAGCGGGTCGCATTGGCGACGAGCGGCGCGATCATGGCCGACTTGCCGAGCAGGCCGATCAGCAGGCCGTTCGCGACCCAGAAGCCCCAGCGGTCGTCCGACTGGCTCGCCACAAGGCTGCCGAGGCAGATCATGACGGAGCCGAACAGGATCGGCTGGAGAATGCCGCGCCTGTCCATCCACCAGCCCATGGCGATGCCGCCGATGCCGGTGCCGACCATCAGCAGCGAATAGGCGAAGGACGGCACCCAGCGCTCGCCGCCGAGATCGGCGGCGATGGGTTTGAGCGCGACGAAGAGCAGAGTAGGCGCGCCGAGCGCGATGCTGTTCAGGATGAGCGACGCCCAGACGATCACCCAGCCGTAACGGACCTCGACGCTCGCGAATTGACGGTCGGACATGGGGGCTTGGCGCTCCTGCGACTCCCGGATAGGCAGGACGCTTCGGGGCCCGCCAGCCGTCAGTCTTTCAATGAGACCGGGCGTTTCTCCGGAAGACGGGGGGCCGCCGCCGGCGGGACGCCGGCATCAGGCCCGGCCGGCGAAGGAAGAGAGCATGGAGGCGTCCACGCCGAGCTTGGCGATGGCACGTGACCATTTCGACTCGAGCGCGTCATCGAACAGGATGGCGTCGTCGGCCGGGGCGGTGAGCCAGCCATTGTCCTGGATCTCGCCCTCGAGCTGCCCCGGCGCCCAGCCGGCATAACCAAGCGCGAGCAGACGCTTCTGCGGGCCGTGGCCCACCGCGATGGCCTTCAATACGTCAATCGTTGCGGTCAGGCGGATACTGTCCGATACGGTGAGCGAGCCCTCCCGGTCGTAATCGGCGCTGTGGAGCACGAAACCGCGCCCGGTCTCCACCGGCCCGCCCGACAGGATCGACATCTCGGCCTCGCTGTCCTCCACGCCCAACTGCTCCATCAGGTCCGTGAAGGAGAGCGATTCGAGCGACTTGTTGATGACGAGGCCCATTGCGCCCTCTTCGCCATGGGCGCACATATAAATGACCGTGCGTTCGAAGCGCGGGTCGCTCATGCTGGGCATGGCGATCAGCAATTGGCCGGTCAGCCAGCCTTCCCCGGAGAGATCTTGGGTCATGGCTTGGAGTGTAGCACAGCGGAGGCGGGTGTGAAGGCGGATGGCGCTCGCATGAGAGGCGGCTTGCGGCCATGACGGCGACCGGACATGCGCTGCGGTTCTTCGCCCTGGCGCTCGCGGCCGTCGCAGCCGCCGGGGACGCGCACACGGCGGCCTCGCCCTGGGCGCGCACGCCGGAGGCGGCGGTGCGGCTCGTGTCGGCAAGCGAGGCCGTGGGCGGTCTGGAGCGGCTGCGCCTCGGGCTCGAATTCGAATTGGCGCCCGGGTGGAAGACCTATTGGCGCAGCCCCGGAGACGGCGGCCTGCCGCCGGCGCTCGACTGGACCGGAAGCGGCAATCTGGGCGCCGCCAGCCTTTACTGGCCGGCGCCGGCGCGCTTCACCATTCTCGGCATAGACAGCGTCGGCTATGAGGACGGCCTCCTGCTGCCCATGGATGTGCGCATTGCCGAGCCGGGAGAGCCGGTCAGGGTCGCGCTCCGGGTGGACTATCTCACCTGCTCCGACATCTGCGTTCCGCAGAGCGCCGACCTCGCGCTCGTCCTGCCGGCCGGCCCGGCCCGGCCCTCGGCGGAAGCCTACGCCATCGACCGCTGGCGCGGCCGCGCGCCCCGGCCGGAACCGGCCGCGGGCCGGGCGGCGCTGGTCGGCGAGGGCGCCGGCGCTGCCCTCCATATCGCCCTGCCCGGCATCGAGGCGGAGGATATCTTTATCGAGGCGGGGGGGCGCGCCGCATTCGGCCGGCCGACGCCCGTTGCAGGCGGCCTCGCCGTGCCGGTCGCCTGGGCGAAGGGCGGCCCGGACGCGCTGCTGGGCCGCGAACTCGTGGCGACCGTAACAGGCGGCGGCGAGGCGCTGGAGCAACGCCTGCGTGTGGCTCCGGCAGCGGAAAGCGCCTCATACGGCATCGCGATCATCCTGGCGCTGGCGCTTGCCGGCGGCGTCATCCTCAACCTCATGCCCTGCGTGCTGCCGGTGCTCGGCATCAAGCTCATGCATTTCGCAGGGCTTGGCGGGGCCGGCCGCGCGCGGGCGCGGGCGGAGTTCCTGGCCGTCGCCGCGGGCGTCGTCTTTTCCTTCTGGCTGCTGGCGGGGGCGGCGATTGCGGCGGCGGAGGCCGGCATGGCGGTCGGCTGGGGCGTGCAGTTCCAGCAGCCGGTTTTCCTGGCGGCGATGCTGCTCCTGCTGCTCCTGTTCGCAGCCAATCTCTGGGGCGCCTTCGAGATTCCAACACCCCGCTTTGCGGGCGGACTGCGCGGCGGCCCGTTCCTCACCGGCATGTTCGCAACCCTGCTGGCGACCCCCTGCTCTGCGCCTTTCGTCGGCACGGCGGTCGCCTTCGCGCTGACGCGGGGGCCGGCGGAGATCGCGCTCATCTTTACGGCGCTCGGCCTCGGCCTGGCGCTGCCCTATCTCGGCGTTGCGGCCTTTCCGGGCCTGGCGGCCATGCTGCCGAAGCCCGGCCGCTGGACGGCGCGGCTGCGCTTCGTCCTGGGTCTGGCGCTGGCGGGCACGGCGGCATGGCTGCTGGCCGTGCTTGCCGCGCAGACAGGCTGGCCCGCCGCCCTGGCGGCGCTTGCCGCAGCTGCTCTGGCTGCAGCGCTTGTGGCGGCCTGGGCGCGACTCCGCCGGCGCGCGCTCGCTGCCGGGGCGGCGCTGGCTGCGGCGGCGGGCCTTGCGGCGGCGCTCGCCCTGCCGGCGGCCATGCAGCAGCCGGTTCCCGAAGGCCGCTGGCAGGCCTTTGACGAGGCGCGGATCGGGCCGCTGGTATCCGAGGGCCGCACCGTCTTCGTCGATGTGACCGCCGACTGGTGCATCACTTGCCAGTTCAACAAGGCGGCGGTGCTGGACCGGGGGCCGGTTGCGGCCCGGCTTGCGAACGACATGGTGGCCATGCGCGCGGACTGGACGCGGCCCGACCCGGCGATCTCGGCCTATCTGGCGCGCTTCGCCCGCTACGGCATTCCCTTCAACGCGGTATACGGCCCCGGCGCCCCCGCCGGCATCGCCCTGCCGGAGCTGTTGACGGACGGCGCCGTCCTCGAGGCGATAAACGAGGCCGGTCGGACCGGTCGGACTTGGAAATAATTCCGATAAAGAGCTTGAATTCGGAACATGCGCGCCAAAATTGAGACGGGAGCGAGGAAGTAGCAGCCGGATATGGATACATAAAGAGAACATGATAAAACATGACATATCATGACACGTTCGCAGGGGGTGTCCCGTCGTCGGCGGGCTTACGAGACGAGCGCCTCCAGCGCCGCATCGGGATGGCGCGCCAGCGCGGCGTCCATGGCGCGGCGGTCCATGAGGCAGAATGCGGTCGAGAGCGCGTCCGCAAGCGCGGCGCGCGGCGCCGATACCGAGGCAAGACGCCAGCGCGCGGCCGGCTCTCCGGTCCGGGGGTCGAGAATGTGGCCCGCCCCTCTTGCGGCGTCCAGAAGGGTGGCATGCGGGGCGGAGGTAGCGAGCGCGCGGTCGGACAGCGCCCTGCGGGCGACGGGCATCCCGTCGGGCAGGACGATTCCGGCACGCCAGGGCTTCCTGTCCGCCCGGCGTCCGAGCGCCTGTATCTCGCCGGTGTCGATCAGCACATCGACCAGCCCCCGGGCGCGCAACAGACCGGCGATCCGGTCGGCGATATAGCCTTGCGCGACCCCGTTGAGCGTCAGCGCCATTCCGGGCCGCCCGAAGCGGACAAGCCCGGCCTCGACCTGCACATACCGCCAGCCGGAGGCCAGCAAGGCCGCGCGCATCTCCACGGGCGTCGGCGCGCGGTTGTCGGCGGCCGCCCGCGCATGCAGCCGCCAGAAGGGCTGCACCGTCGGGTCGAATGCGCCGCCTGTGCTCTCATTGACGAGCCGGACGAGGTCCAGGAGCTCCAGCATTTCATGCGAGGGGCGGTCGAGCCGCCCGAAGCGGTTCAGCCGCCTGAGTTCGGACCGGGCGCGGTAGAGGCTGAAGAGTCCCTCCAGGCGCGAAATCTCGGCCTCGACCTGTCCGGCGAGGCCGGCGGCGGCTGCGCGGTCCAGGCCTTCGAAGGTCATTGAAGCCGGGGCGCCCAGCGCAACGCCCCGCCAGCGATACGTACCGGCCCGGGCGGGCCAGGCGAGGCCGGCGGCGGCCGAAACGGCGAGGAACCGGCGCCGGGTGATCTTCATTGCCGGTCTCCCTCGGCAAGCTCGATCTCGACGGGCGCCAGAACGGCGGCGTCCGGGATGTCCGCGAAGGCAAGCACCTCGCCGCCATGCCGGTCCGCGAAACCGGCGGCCGCCTCGGCCGAGGAGAATGGCACGACTTCCGGCGCGCCCATGCCGCCCCGGACATTGCCGCCGACGACGAAGCTGGCGCGCCGCGCGAGGATCCAGTTGTCCGGTCCGGGCTCGGCCCAGCTCGGCGCCGCGCCCATGTCGGACACATAGATGGCGAGCGGCTCCGCGCTCCGCTCCGGTCCCTTTGCATAGGCAAGCGCATCGCGCACCTGCGCGAAGAAGACCGGCTCGGGAAAGCCTTTCAGGTGGATTTGCGCCTTGGGTCCGGCGTGGTCGAGGACGGTCATCATGCAGTAATGGCCGAGCGCTTCGGCCGTTAGCCGCACGGGACCGGGCAAGGCGGCCTCCTCCTCGCCGCAGCCTGCGAGAATCAGGAGGACGAGCGCGAGGCGCTTCACGGCGCGGTCCTCGAAATGGCGAGCCGGGCGAGGCCGAGCGCCGCCGCAGGCCACAGGATGAGCGAGGCGAACGGCGCCCCGCCCGGCAGCGCATCGGCGGCCCCGGCCATGCCGCTGGCCAGCGCGACCTGCCCGGAGCCGGCGACATTCCAGAGCCGGAACGCATCGGCGGGGTTGAGCGCGAGCAGCCAGGGGAACAGCGCCTGCGTGAAGAAACCGCCATCGTCCGCAACCACGGCGCCGAGCAGGCCGAGGTCGTAGAGCACGACCAGCACCAGCCAGAGCCCGACAGCGATCCCCGCACTGCCGGCCGCGCTGCCGGCAAGCGCGGAAATCGCATAACCGAGAGCGAGAAAGGTTGCGCCCAGAAGGATCGAGGAGCCGATCAAACGCGCAAGCGCCGCAAGGCTCTCCGGCCCCGCGCCGCCTGCTGCCGCGGCTGCGATCCCGGCCGCGCCGAACCCCGCCGCCATGGCGGGCGCCAGCACCGCCAGATGCGCCGCCAGCTTGCCGGCAAGCAGCTCCCCGCGCGTCAGGCGGTAGCTCAGCAGCAGCGCGAGACTGCCCCGCTCGCGTTCGCCGACGACGGCGTCGAAGGAGAGCAGCAAAGCCAGCAACGGCGTCAGATAGACGGCCAGCGTCGTCATCGAGGCGACCGAGACGGTCAGCAGATCGACGCCGAGGGTTCCGGTCGGCGCGGAGCCTGCGAATGTGAGCGCGAGCGCGAAGACCAGCATGAGCAGAGCGGCCGTCAGCGCCCAGCGGTTTCGCCGCGCGATGCGAAATTCGATTCCGGCGACGGCGAATATGCGGGCGATCATGGCGACGCTCCCCCGGAATAATGCCGGTAGATGTCCTCCAGGCTCGGCTGCGCGATATCCAGATCCGCAACCAGCGGGCCCAGGCTTGCGATCTCGGCAAGCCGCGCCATCTTCTCCGAGGGCCGACACAGGATTTCGAGCGAGGCGCCGTTCAACCGCCTGCCGCCCACGCGCGCCTGGATATCGCAGGCGCGGTCTCCTTTCGCCGTGACCCGGAGCCGGACCGGCAACGCCGCTTCGGCCCTCAGCCGCGCGAGCGCGCCGCAAGCGACCATGCGGCCGTCCCGCAGGATCGCGATCCGGTCCGTGCGGGCCTCCAGTTCCGTGAGCGCATGGCTTGCGATCAGGACTGCGGTTCCCTGCGCCGCCATTTCGTCGAGTATGGCGTAGAACTCGTGGCGCGAAACGGGATCGAGGCCGCTCGTGGGCTCATCCAGCAGGGCGAGGGCGGGGCGGCCGAGCAGGACCTGCGCGAGCCCGAGGCGCTGGCGCATGCCCTTCGACCAGGCGCCGATGCGACGGTCGGCGGCATCCCCGAGGCCGACGCGGCCGAGCAGCCCGGAGACCTCCGCCCGCGACACGCCGGCGAGCCGCGCGAAGAGCCCCAATTGCTCGCGCCCGGTGAGCGCCGGATGGAAGGCCAGCGCCTCCGGCAGATAGGCGGTCGAGGCCCGCGCGGCCTTGCTTCCCGCGGCGGCGCCGGCGACCGATATCGTCCCGCTGTCTGCGGGAACGAGCCCCAGCGCGAGCTTCATCAGCGTCGTCTTGCCGGCGCCGTTGTGGCCGAGAAGCGCAACCCGCTCGCCGACGCGCAACTCCAGCGACACCTCCCGCAGCACCGGGCGGGCCCCGTATGCCTTGCTGACGGCCGAGACCGAAAGCGCGCTATCCGCCATCGCCGCCTCCCCAGCCCGGCATCCGGACCTCGACGGGCCGCATCAGGGGATGGCTGTCGATGACGCCGCCCGGCAACAACGCGGGAAAGGCCGCTTGCGCCCATCGCACGAGTTGCACCGCCGGCGCGCCGAGCAGCCATTTCGCCGCCGGCTGGCGCCACAGCACACGGTCCATCGCGTCGTTCGGGCGGTAGGCAGCGTCCGCGATGCCGTCGCCGTCGATATCGAAGGCGGCGAAATCGGACCAGTGGTTGCCCCGGCCGCCTTCGGACCAGTCCATCCACCTTGTGCCGGCATATTTCACCTGTGTGCGGTTGGCGATGAAGGCATTGCCGGAGATCGCGTTGCGCTCGGAGCCTGCGGTGAAGTGGATGCCGATGGCGCAGCCCTCGAACCGGTTGTCCTCGAACCGGTTCTTGTGCGCGTTGTAGATGAAGGCGCAGCGATTGGCGCCGTTCAGGACGAGATTGCCGCGGACCTCCGAGCTGTTGGCGTAGTTCAGCATGATGCCGTGCTCGGCGTCGCCGACAGAGGCGTTGCCGAGCACCCTCACGCGCTTGGAATACATGATCGCGTAGCCGAGGTCGTTGCCGATGGAGAGGTTGCCCTCGACCGTGCTGCTATGGGCGTACATGTAGTGGACTGCGAAGCGCAGATCGCGGAACCGGTTGTTCCGGAACATGTTTTTCTTGGAGGTGTTGACGAAGATGCCGTCCCGGCCCCAGCGGATGTCGTTGCCCTCCACGACCGCGCCGGGGGCGTTCCAGACATAGACGCCGTTGCCGCGGGCGTTGACGCGGTGGTCCCGGCGGCCCTGGATGATATTGCCGGCGACCAGCGCGCCGCGCGCGCCGTGGATATCGACGCCGTGAAGATTGCCGATGAGCCGGTTGCTCCGGATCGTCGCGCGGGCGGCCTTGCGGCCGAGCTTGATGCCGGAATCGAGGGTTTCGTGCGAGGAGCCGGAGCCGCGAATCTCCAGCCCTATAACTTTCACATCCGGCGCCGCCACGCTGATGACGCTGCCCGCCCCCGGCCCCTTCACGACAGCGTCCTCCCCGCCCCGGAGGACGAGCGGCCGGTCGATCCGGACGCCGCCCTCATGGATGCCGGGCGCCAGATAGAGGACATCGCCCGCATCCGCCGCCGCAAGGGCCGCGGCGAGGGCGCCGGGCCGCGCCGGCACGTCCCGCTCCGCCGCAAGCGCGGGCGAAGCCAGAAGCGCCAGCGCGAGCCCGGCGCGGAGCATCACGCGGCTCTCGGCTCGACGAACATCCGCCCGCGCATCTCCATATGCAGCGCGTGGCAGAACCACTGGCAATAGAACCAGTGGACGCCGGGACGGTCGGCGGTGAAGGTAACGGATGCCGTCGCCTGCGGCGCGATCTCGAACGCAATGCCGTAATTCGACAGGCAGAAGCCGTGGGTCACATCGTCCACATCGTCGAGATTGGTGATGTAGATCGTGACCTCGTCGCCCTGTTTGACCGTGAACTTCTCCATCGAGAACTCGGGCGCGACCGAATACATGTAGATGCGCACCTTGTTGCCGTCGCGGATCGGCTCCTCGGCGCCGTCCTCGAGGTCGACGCCGTCCGCCGCCGCCTGCCTGACGGCGTCCTCGAAGATCGGGTCGTCCCGGTCCCATATTGTCTTCGGGTTCACGATGTCGCGGCGCACGATGATGCAATCATGCGGCTCGGCGAAGGTTGCCCCGTCATGGACCACCTTCATCTCGTCGGACGATATGTCGATGAGCTGCTCGTTCTCGGGCTTCAGCGGCCCGACATTGATGAATCTGTCCTTGGAGAACTTGTTCATCGAAACGAGCCACTTGCCGTCCGCCTCGGCCGTCTCGCCCATCGTGGTGTGGTTGTGCCCGGGCTGGTACTGGACATCGACCTTGGAGATGATCGGGTCCACATCCTCGCCGGCATAGGCGCGGATTGCCTTTTCGAGGTCCCATTTCACCACCTGGCTGTCGAGGAACAGCGTGGTGAAGGCGCCGCCCTTGCCGTCGAACGCGGTGTGCAGCGGCCCGAGCCCGAGCTGCGGCTCCGCGACGATGCAGGAGCGCGGGTCGGCGTTCTCCGAGAAGAGCGCGTCCACCTTCGTCACATCGATGACCGAGACCGTGGGCGAGAGCTTGCCGTTGATGACGACATGGCGCTTGTCCGGGGCGGTGTTGCAGCCGTGAGGACTGTTGGGGATGGGCACATAGCGCGTGTATTTCGAGCCTTTGCGCCCGTCGAGCACGCGCACCCCGTTCAGCATCTGCCCGTCGCCGGCCGCGACGCCCGCCTCGATGGCCTTGATATCGAAGATGACGCAGTGGTCGGTCTCACTCTCGGTCATCTCGGCCAGCGTCATTCCCATCTCGGAATTGTAGCTGGTGGCGAAGGCGTATTTGCCCTGGTAGTCGGCATCGCAATTGTCGAGATTGCCGGAGACCATCACCTGCCAGGAGACCGTCATCGTGTCGCCGTCTATGGCGGTGAAGATGTTGACGTAGTCCTCCGGGCTGTCGAGGATCCTGCCGTCGTTGACGAGCGGCGTTTCGTGTTCGCCATTAGCGAAGACATAGCCCGTGCGTGGAAATTTCTGCGGGCGCAGGCCGTGAATATCCGCCGCGTTCGGCACCTCGATGACCTTGTCGCACTTCATGATGTCGCAACGCACGCGCGCGACCCGCGTGTTGGCCTTGTCGTTCATGAACAGGTAGCGGCCGTCATAGGTGCCGTCGGTGAACGACATATGCGGGTGGTGGAGGTCGCCATTGTCGTAGGTGACGCGGCCCCTGGCGGCGAGGAACGCCCTGGTTTCCGGCAACAGGCCCTCGGTCAGCACCTTGAGGCTCTCATTGGTCTGGCCCCAGCCCGACGCCGAGCAGCGGTTGAAGACCGGCACGCGCATCAGCTCTCGCATGGACGGAATGCCCAGAATGCGCAGCTCGCCCGTCTGGCCGGACGACCAGAAGCCGTAATAGTCGTCGAGCTGGCCGGGTGCTAGCGCATGGCTGCCCGCGGCGGCCTGCGCGCGTCCGGGACCTGCAACACCGGCAGCAGCCGTCGCCGCCGCGGCCACCGCACCGCTTGCGGTCGCCTGCATAAGGCCGCGCCGAGTAACGCGGAGTTTATTCGGTTTGTCTGCCATGACTTCCTTCCTTTCGGGATGTGGTCGGCTTGGGCGCTTCGGCGAGCGCGGCCCTGAGGGCACCGGCGCTGCGGGCGAGGCGTTCCCGGCTGCGTTCTCTCTTGATGCAGACCGGACATCTGGCCGTGGACTGGTAGAGCACCTGGCAGTGCAGGCAGTTCACGCATTCATTCGGGTTGATTTCGCCCGTCGGGTGGATGGCCTGGACGGGGCATTCATTCGCGCAGAGCTGACAGGGATGGCCGCATTCGTGATAGCGCCTGAGCCAGGCGAACATGCGCATCCGCGCGGGTATCGCTAGCGCGGCGCCGAGCGGGCAGAGATAGCGGCAGAAGAAGCGTTCGATGAACAGGCCGGCGGTCAGCAGCGAGACCGCGAACAGCACGAACGGCCATTCGCGGGCGAATTTCAGCACGATGGCGGTCTTGAACGGTTCGACCTCGGCGAAAGTTTCGGCAAGCGGAATCGAGGCAAGCGAAAGACCGAACAGTCCCAGAAAGAGCACATATTTGACTGGCCAGAGCCGCTCATGCAGGCCCCAGGGGAGTTCCCATTGCGGGACGCGGAGCGCGCGTGCGACCTTGTTGGTCAGTTCCTGGAGCGCGCCGAACGGGCACAGCCACCCGCAATAGGCGCCGCGGCCCCAGAAGATCAGCGCCGCCGCCACCGAGAACCAGAGAATGAAGACCAGCGGGTCGAGCAGGAAGGCGTCCCAGGCGAAGCCCGTGCGCAGGCTGCCGAACAGCGCCATCAGGTTCACGACCGAAAGCTGGGCGTTCGCATACCAGCCAAGGAAGAACAGCGTTGCGGTGAGGAATCCCATGCGCAGCCAGAAATAGAGCCGCGCATTCCGCGTCACCTGGCGCTGGAAGAAGAAAATCGCGGTCAGCAGCGCGAGCATGGCGGCGAGCCCGGCGATCTCGAACCGCCTGTCGTGCCAGACCCGCTTCCAAAGCGTCGCCTTGGCGTCCGCCTCGCCGGCCTCCGCCTCCGGCGCAAGGGCGGGCGGCAACAGGTAACGCTCCGGCAGTCGGTAGCCGAGGTCGAAGGTGAGGAAGCGCTTGTCCACCGCGCCGACCGCACGCTGAACCAGCAACTGCAGCCGCCAGGGTTCGCCCGGCTCGAATTCGGCGTCCGCCGGAATGCGGAAAAGGTCGAGTTCCGTGAAGGCCGGCGCGCCGTCGGCGGCGATTTCGCCGAGCCGCTTGTGATCGCGGTCGAAGAAGCGGACCGAACGGTCGCCCTGTATGAGCTGGATGCGGTCGAAGATGCCGCCGCGCACATAGCCGGAGCCCTTGAAGGAGTAGCGCCCCCGGCCCGCAACCAGAATGGCGTGTCCGTCCTCGCCGATCCATTCGACGAGATTGGCGTATTCGGCTTCGCCGAGCAGGCTGAGCCCGATGGACGGCGCGCTCGCGAGCGCGGCATGCAGGTCGATGAAGGTCTCTTCCGACGCGCCCCGCTCCGGACGGGCAATGGCCTTGGGGTCGCCGGTTGCTTCGAAGGCCGCATTGACCTGGGAGATATCGAGCGCGAGCGCCCTCACCGACCCGTCCCCGGCGAGCGCCGCCCAGTCGAGCACCTCCCGTTTCGTCCGGTCCAGCTTGCGGGCAGGGCCGGCGTCGGCTTCCGGCGCGAGGCCGCCGAGACCCAGAGCACGGGCCACCTTGAGGCCGGCCCGAATGACGGAGTCGTCGATCACCATTACCGTCACGGTCGCGCCCGAGACGATGTCGATATCGTGTGCCGAGCCGCCCTTTACCGCCTCGAGTTTCAGGTCGATGCCGGCATAGGACTCGGTGAGCCGGCGCATTTTGGCGTCCGGTATACCGATCAGCACGATGGGCTCGGAATGCGCGACGAGCCTGACCCCGGCGAGCACCGCATCGGGCGAGATTGCCGCTACGACATGGATCGGTTTGCCGGAATAGCCTGTCGTGCCGACGAAGTCCGACGTAAGAAAGGCCCAGCCAACGGTCTCGCCGCCCTTCAGAACCGGAGCGACGGGAAGGTCGGCTCGCAACGGCCCGTAGCCGGTCGCGCCCGGAACCAGAACTTCGGGCGACAGCTCTGCGAGGAACCGGACCAAATCAGACGCCCAGGCGGCATGCGGCGGAGCCCACAACCACAAGAGCAAGCCGACAATGAAGCCGCGGGACACCGGACGTTCCTCCGTGCTTCCGGTCGGCAAGGTAGCGAATTCGGCCCTGCTCCTCCTTGACTGGCGTCAAGCCGGGCGAAGCAAGCGATTTCTTGCAGGGCGGCCCCCGGCGTTGTAACCCTCTGGCGACCTTGCCGGACGACGTTTCCGGCGGGATGGAGACGAACGATGGCCGTGTGCGGCGCGGATCTGGAAACCATCGGACAGTTTCCCTTGTTCCAGGGGCTGGCGCCGGACGCACTCAGTTCGCTGGTCCGGGCGGCCGAGGTTCGCGACTGCCCGAAACGAACCGGGGTCTTCGAGCAGGGCGAACCGGTCACCCATTTTTTCGGCGTGCTCTCGGGCTGGGTGAAGCTGTATCGCCTGCGTCCAGACGGGTTGGAAGTGATTATCGAAGTCTTCGGTCCCGGCGAATCCTTCGCCGAGGGTGCAATCGGCATGGCGGACGGCTATCCGGTTTCCGCCGAGTTCGTCGAGGACGGCCGGCTGCTGGCCGTGCCCGTCGCAGACTATGTCGAGCGGATGCGCGAGGACCCGGAACTGATCGTCAGGACCTTCGCCTCGCTCGCGGCGAACCTGAAGCGGCTGGTCTCGCGGATTGAGAGCGGCAGCAGCCTCGACGCCTCGCAGCGCGTGGGCGCCTTCCTGCTGCATTTTTGCCCGCTCCCGCAGCCGGGCGGCGGCCCCGTTCATATCCATCTGCCCTACGACAAGAAGCTGATCGCAAACCGGCTCGGCATGAAGCCGGAAACCTTTTCGCGCGCGCTGGCGAGCCTCCGGAAGCACGGTGTCACCGTCCGGGGCGGCAATGCGCGCATCGCCGACCCCGCGCAACTTCGCCGGCATATCTCGACCGGATGACCGGCCCCCTGCCCATATGCTGAGGAGCAACGACGTGGCCGCCACGATCGATTACGACGCCCTGCTGGCGCCCGACCTGCCGCCGCCCGCCCCGCGCTGGAGCGGGTTTCCGCCGTATAATTTCGTCGGCGGCAATGTCGATGCGGAGAGCATGCCGATCGAGGACATGATTGCGGCGACTGCCTCGGCCCTGCGCCGGGAGGGGACGACGCTCGCCACCTACGGGCTGGAGAGCGGCCCGCTCGGCTATCGACCGTTGCGCGAGTTCGTGGCCGATAAGCTCATGAAGCGCAGCCGCGTCGCGGTGTCGCCCGACAATGTGCTCATCACCTCGGGCTCGAACCAGGCGCTCGACCTCGTCAACGAGTTGTTCTGCCGGCCGGGCGACACGGTCATTGTCGAGCAGTTCAGCTATGGCAGCGCGCTTGCTGGCCTGCGCAAGCTCGGCGTCCGGCCGGTGGGCATCCCGCTGGACGAGGGCGGCATGCGCATGGACCTTCTCGCGGAAAAGCTCGCCGCGCTCCGGGCGGACGGTGTGCAACCGAAATTCATCTATGTCATCCCGACGATCCAGAATCCCGGCGGCAGCATCATGCCGGAAGAGCGCCGGGCCGAGCTGCTGCGCCTTTCGGCGGACTACGGCGTGCCGGTGTTCGAGGACGAGTGCTATGCCGACCTCCTGTGGACGGGCGAGCGCCCGCCCGCCATTGCGGCGATGGATGAGGGCAACCGGGTTATCCATTGCGGCTCGTTCTCAAAGACGATCGCACCGGCGCTGCGCGTCGGATATATCGCCGCCGAGCCCGCCCTCATCGCCCGCATGGCCGCCTGCAAGCGCGACGGCGGCACCGGCGCGCTCGAGCAGATGATGCTGGCGGAATACTGCCGCAGCCGTTTCGATGCCCATGTCGGCCATGTGACGGGGCTGCTCAAGCAGAAGCTCGACGCCATGACCGCGGCGCTGGAGGAGCATTTCGGCACGGCGGCGGAGTTCGCGCCGCCGGAAGGGGGTATCTTCCTCTGGATCGCCTTCCCGGAGGACGTGGACGCAGTGAAGCTCGCCGCCGCTTCCGCCGCTGCGGGCATCGCCATCAATCCCGGCCCGGAATGGTCCGCCGACGCCGAGCCCGCCCGCTCGCGCATCCGGCTCTGTTTCGGCAACCCGACCGTCGAGGACATCCGCGACGGCGTGGAGAAACTCGCC
Organism: Alphaproteobacteria bacterium; assembly: GCA_022822125.1. The sequence goes on along the minus strand of JAJECF010000043.1, from coordinate 45,700 downwards.
GAAATCTGCCACCGCGAGTTCGGGATTCCGGCAAGGAGCGCCAATATCGCGCGGAGATAGTGCGTCCTTGCGGTTCCGTCCGCGGCACTCTCCTGCAGCGGCTCTCGAGGCAAAGCCAGACCTCACTTTCCGATACAGAATTCCCTGAAGATCGCGTCCAGCAGGTCTTCCACATCGACGCGGCCGGTGACGCGGCCCAGCGCGCGGACGGCGAGGCGGAGGTCTTCGGCGGCGAGGTCGGTCTGGGGCGCGGCGGCGAAACGGTCGAGCGCCTCGGCCGACTGCCTGAGCGCGCGCGCATGCCGGGCGCGGAGCGCGCCGGGCGGGCCGGCTACGCGCGAGCGCACCGCTTCGGCGATGGACCCCCACAGCGCCTCCAGGCCTTCGCCCGTACGGGCCGAGACGGCGGGGCCGGGGCCCGGTGCTGCGCCGAGGTCGGCCTTTGTGCGGATAGCGAGGCCGGCCATGTCGGGCGGCGGCGGGGCGTCGGGGGCGGCCAGCAGCAGGCAGAGATCCGCCGATGCCGCCTCAGCGCGCGCGCGGCGCATGCCCTCGCGCTCAACCGGGTCGTCGCTTTCGTGGAGACCGGCCATGTCAATCAGCCTGACCAGATAGCCGTCCATGACGAGCCGGGCCTCCAGCACGTCGCGCGTGGTGCCGGCGCCCGGCGAGACGATGGCGACCTCGCGCGCGGCAAGCGCATTGAGCAGGCTCGACTTGCCGGCGTTGGGCGCGCCCACCAGCGCCACCCGGAAGCCGTCGCGCACGAGCTCGCCGCGCGCGCCCCCGGCCAGAGCCTCCGCCATCTCCGCGCGCACAGCCGCCACCTTGTCCGAGACTTCCGTCTCCAGCCCCTCCGGCAGTTCCTCATCGCTGAAATCGATGGCGGCCTCGATATGGGCGAGCGCCCGCACGAGCTGTTTGCGCCAGCCGCCGAATTGCCGCGCCAGCCCGCCGCCGAGCGCATGGAGCGCCTGCCGCCGCTGGCCCTCGGTCTCGGCGTCGATCAGTTCGGCCAGGCCCTCCACCGCCGTCAGATCCATGCGCCCGGCCTCGAAGGCGCGCCGGGCGAACTCGCCGGGCTCCGCCGGACGCAGGCCGTCCAGCCGCACTAGCGCCGCCTGCACCGCGTCCATCACCACGGGCGCGCCGTGAAGGTGCAGTTCCGCCGCATCCTCGCCGGTGAAACTCGCCGGGCCGGGAAACCAGAGCACCAGGCCCCGGTCCAGCAGTTCGCCGCTCTCAGGGTCACGAACAGAGCGCAGGACAGCGCGGCGCGGCTCCGGCAGCGGCCCCGCCAGCGCCGCCAGCGCGCGGCCGGCCGCCGGCCCCGACAGGCGCAGCACCGATATGCCGGCCCGGCCGGGCGCCGTCGCTTCGGCGAAGATGGTGTCGGGCGGGTCCGTCAGGCGTCGGGGTCGAGCATCAGCCGGGAGACCCGGCCGCCGCCCTTCAGGTGCGTTTCGAGGATCTCGTCGATATCCGCCTCGGTCTCGTAACGGTACCAGACCCCCTCGGGATAAATGACCATGGTCGGCCCGAGCTCGCAGCGGTCGAGGCAGCCGGCGATGTTGATGCGCGCCCTGGGTAGCGACCTGGCGCGCGCCTTCATGTAGGCGCGCAGCTTCTCCGAGCCCTTCTCGCTGCAGCAGCCGCGCGGATGGCCGGGCGGACGGGTATTGGTGCAACAGAATACATGCGCGTCGTAATAGAGCGCGTCCGCCATGATTTCCTTCCTCGCATCCGGTAGTGCGCCAGTTTACCCTCCGGGGCCATGAGCGAAAACCTGCTTCACCGCGAGACCAGCCCCTACCTGCTGCAACATGCCGACAACCCCGTCCACTGGCGCCCGTGGGGGGAAGATGCGTTCGAGGAAGCGCGGCGGACGGGCAGGCCTGTGCTGCTCTCCGTCGGCTACGCCGCCTGTCACTGGTGCCATGTCATGGCGCATGAGAGCTTCGAGAACGAGGCCATCGCCGGGCTGATGAACGAGCTGTTCGTCAATGTGAAGGTGGACCGCGAGGAGCGCCCGGATGTGGACGCCGTCTATCAGCACGCGCTCCAGGGTATGAGCGAACAGGGCGGCTGGCCGCTCACCATGTTCCTCAATGCCGACGGCGAGCCTTTCTGGGGCGGCACCTATTTCCCGCCGGAGCCGCGCTGGGGGCGGCCCGGCTTCCCGCAATTGCTGCGCTCGCTCTCGGAGGCGTGGCGGACGCAGCCGGACGCAGTGGCGGAGAATATCGGGCGGCTTCGGAAAGCGGCCGAAAGACTGTCGCAACCCGCACCGGGCGCCGGCATCGACGCGGAGACCGACGCGCGCATCGCCATGCGGCTCGCCCGCGCGGTGGACCCGTTCTTCGGCGGTATAGACGGCGCGCCCAAATTCCCGCAGACCGGCATCTTCACCCATCTCTGGCGCGTCCGGCGCCGGGACGGCGTGTTCCGCAACCAGGTGCTGAACACGCTGGCGCATATGTGCGAGGGGGGCATTTACGACCACCTGCGCGGCGGCTTCGCGCGCTATTCCACCGACGAGCGCTGGCTCGCGCCGCATTTCGAGAAGATGCTCTACGACAACGCCCAGCTCATCGACCTGCTGACCCTGGTCTGGCAGGAGACCCGCTCGGCGCTGTTCGAGCAGCGGATACGCGAGACGGTCGGCTGGCTGCAGGCGGAGATGATGGCGCCCGCCGCCGGGGACGGCGCGGCAGGATTCGCTGCCGCGCTCGACGCCGACAGCGAGGGCGAGGAAGGCCGCTTCTATGTGTGGGACCAGGCCGAGATCGAGGCGGTCCTGGGCACAGCGGCCGCGCGCTTCTGCGACGTCTATGACGTGACGGCGGCCGGCAACTGGGAAGGCCGCAACATCCTCAACCGGCTGGACTCGATGGATGTGCCCGACGACCCGGCCTTGGCGGAGGCCCGCGCCGCGCTGCTGGCCGTGCGCGCCCGGCGCGAGCGGCCGCTGCGCGACGACAAGGTACTGGCGGACTGGAACGGCCTCATGATCGCCGCGCTCGCCCGCGCCGGGGCCGCTTTCGACGAGCCCGGGTGGATCGCGCTTGCCGAACGCGCCTTCACCTTCGTCGCCACGCACATGACCGCGCCGGACGGGCGGCTCCGGCACAGCTGGCGGCTCGGCCGGGCGCGCCATCCGGCCAGCCTGGACGACTTCGCCGCGATGATACGCGCGGCGCTGCTGCTGGAGGAGGCGACCGGCGACCGGCGCTACCGCGAGCGCGCGCGCGGCTGGCTGGAGACCGTCGAACGCCATTACGGCGACGGGACCGGCGGCTGGTTCTTCGCCGCCGATGACACGGAACGGCTGATCGTGCGCGCCAGGACCGCCGCCGACAATCCGACGCCGTCCGGCAACGGCATGATGGTGGAGGCGCTGGCCCGGCTCTGGTGGCTGACGGGCGAGGACCGCTACCGGCAGCGCGCCGAGGCGGCGGTGGCGGCCTTCGCCGGCGAGGTGGCGCGCAACATCTTCCCGCTATCGACCCTGTTGAGCGCCAATGCGCTGTTGCAGGAGGCGGTGCAGGTGGTGCTGGCGGGCGATGACGGAAGTCTCCGCCGGGCGGTCGAGCGGGTGTCGCTGCCCAACCGCGTGCTCGCGCTCATCGACGCAGCCGAAACCCTGCCCGCCGGCCACCCCGCCGCCGGCAAGACGGCCGTGGAGGGCCAGCCGACCGCCTATGTCTGCCGCGGTCCCGTCTGTTCGCTGCCCGTTACCGATCCGGACGAGCTGGAGGCGCTGCTGCGCCAAGGTTGAGGCGCATACCGAAGAGGAGGAATGGATGCACGACCTGTTGCTGAAAGGCGGGCGCGTGATCGACCCCGGCCGCGGCGTGGACCAGGCGGCCGATGTCGCCTTTGCCGGGGGCCGGATTGCGGAGGTCGCCTCTGACCTCCCGGCCGGCGAGGCCCGCGATGTGCGCGATGTGAGCGGTTGTCTGGTGACGCCGGGCCTCATCGACATGCACACGCATGTCTATTGGGGCGGCACGTCCATCGGCGTCGATCCGGAGGCGATCGCGCGGCAGGGCGCAACGACGACGCTGGTCGATGCCGGCACGGCGGGCCCCGCCAACATGGCGGGTTTCCGGCGCCATGTGATCGAGCCGGCCAAGCCGCGCGTGCTGCCTTTCCTGAATGTGTCCTTTCCGGGGATCTTCGCCTTCAGCGACGCGGTGATGGTCGGCGAGTGCCAGGACATGCGCCTGCTGGACGCCCGCGAATGCGTGCGCGTGGCGCGGGAACATGCGGACCTCGTCGTCGGGATCAAGGTCCGCGTCGGCCTCGGCGCCGGCGGATCGAGCGGCATCGCCCCGCTCGACATCGCCATCGAGGTCGCGGAGGAACTGGGGCTGCCCGTCATGGCGCATCTGGACTTCCCGCCGCCCAGCCGCCGCGAGGTCATGGACCGGCTCCGCCCCGGCGACGTGCTGACGCACTGTTTCCGCTCCTTCCCGAACAGCCCGGCGGGAGCCGACGGCAGGGTGCGCGAGGAAACGATGGCCGCGCGCGAGCGGGGCGTCATCTTCGACATCGGCCATGGCAAGGGCTCGTTCGGTTTCGGCACCGGGCGGGCCATGCTGACGGCGGGGTTCATGCCCGATTGCATCTCCAGCGACGTCCATACGCTCAGCATCCACGGCCCGGCGTTCGACCTGCTCGTCACCATGTCGAAGTTCCTTGTCCTGGGCATGCCGCTGGTCGAGGTGCTGCGCGCGGCGACGGCCGCACCCGCGGCGGCGCTGGGACGACCCGGCCTCGGCAGCCTGGAGCCGGGCGTGGCCGCAGATGCCTCGGTGCTCGAACTGCGCACCGGCCGGTTCGACTACGAGGATTCGGACGGCGTCGTGCTCGGCGGCGAGCAGCGCCTGTTCCCGGCGGGGATGGTGATCGGCGGGCAATGGTGGGAGGGATGAACAGGAATTGACCATAGTCTCGGACCATAGTATGTTCGACCGACAGATGTTTGGGGAAAGGTCGGGCCGATGCAGCGTTACACCGTGAAGGACATGGCGGCGGCCCTGGGCGTGGAGCCGAACACGGTCCGCCGCCACCTGCGGTCCCTGGGCGTCTGCCGCAATGCCGGCTGGCGTCATGAGTGGGACGGCGCCCGGTACCGCGAGTTGCTGGAACTCGTCGAGCCGCGCATTGCCGGCAACATTCCGACGAACCGGCGCGCGGGCGGGGCCGGGACATTTGAAGGGCTGCAGGAAATGCAGTCGGCCTATGAGGTGCCGGACATCCCGGCGGGGATGGAGGAGATGCAGATATCCACTTTCAAGGCCACCTGCCTTGCGGTTCTCGAACGGGTGGGGAAGACCGGACAGCCCGTGCTGGTGACCCGGTTCGGCAAGCCGGTGGCGCAGATCGTGCCGCCGCCCTCCGGCGCATGGCTGGGCGCGATGGCCGGCACGGGGCAGGTCCTGGGGGATATCGTCTCCCCGGCGCTCGGCGAGGACGAATGGGAAGCGCTGCAATAGGCCTTGCTGCTGCTCGACACGCATATCTGGCTCTGGGCGCTGCTCGAGCCGACCCGGCTTTCCCGCGCCGTGCGCGCCCTGCTCGCCTCGCCGGCGGAGACGCTCCGGCTCTCCCCGATCAGCGTGTGGGAGGCCATGATGCTGGCGGAGCGGGGCCGGATCGCATTGGAGCCGGACCCGCGGCGCTGGCTGGACCGGGCGCTCGCCGCGGCGCCCGTCATGGAGGTCCCGCTGACCTTCGAGGTGGCCATGGCGAGCCGTAGCATCGCGCTCGACCACAATGATCCCGCCGACCGCTTCATCGCCGCGAGCGCGCTCGTCTTCGGCCTGACGCTGGTGACGGCCGATGCGCGGCTGCTCGACTGCCCGGACATCGAGGTGCTGGCCAACCGCTGACAGCGGCGGGGCCGTTCCCCTATCCCTTCCCTGCCCCCGCGCCCAGATAGCGGGCCAGTGCGACGGCGAGCGCGGCGCCGACGAACTGGGCGAGGATGAAGGCGGGCGCATCTTCCGGGCGGATGCCGGAGAAGGTGTCGGTGAAGGCGCGCGCGACCGTCACCGCCGGGTTGGCGAAAGAGGTGGACGCGGTGAACCAGTAGCCGGCGGTGATGTAGAGCCCGACCGCCCAGGCCACGGCTTCCGATTTGGCCTTCAGGCAGAGCAGGATGGTGAACACCAGCCCGAAGGCCGCGACCCCCTCCGAGAAGGCCTGCGGAAAGCCCGACCGCTCCTTCGCCGACGCGAAGAACAGCTCCGGCTGCTCGAACATGATGTGCGCCACCGCGACGCCCAGCAGGCCGCCCGCCACCTGCACGAGGACATAGAGCGCCGCGTCGCCGGGCCCGATCTCGCGCCGCATCAGGAAGGCGACCGTGACGGCCGGGTTGAAATGCGCGCCGGAGACGGGCCCGAGGATGAGGATCAGCACCACCAGAATGGCGCCTGTCGCTATCGTGTTGCCGAGCAGCGCGATGGCGGTGTTCCCGCCGGCGAGCGTCTCGCCCATGATGCCGGAGCCGACCACCACGGCGAGCAGCATGGCGGTGCCTACGAATTCCGCGGTCAGTCGTCGGGAAAGGATCATGCCACGGCCTCCAGCGCCGCCACGCCGGGCAACACCCGGCCTTCCAGCCATTCGAGAAAGGCGCCGCCCGCGGTCGAGACGTAGCCGAACCGCTCGACCGCGCCGGCCCGGGCGAGCGCGGCCACCGTGTCGCCGCCGCCGGCGACCGTCAGCAGCCCCTTCATGCCGGCCGCCGCCTGCGCCACCTCGTTAGTGCCCCGGTCGAAGGGCGGCACCTCGAACGCGCCGAGCGGGCCGTTCCAGACCAGGGTGCGCAGCAGCCCCAGCCGGTCGATCAGCCCGGCGGCGCTCTTGGGGCCGATATCGAGGATCATGGCGTCCGGCGGCACTTCGTCCACCGCCACGACCTCCGTCGGCGCGCCGGCTTCGAATGCGGGCGCCACGACCGCGTCCTCCGGCAGCACCACCGTGCAGCCGCACCGCTCCGCGTCATTGAGGATGTCGCGCGCCGTCTCCGCCATGTCGCGCTCGCAGAGGCTGCGGCCCACTTCGTAGCCCTGCGCATGAAGGAACGTGTTCGCCATGCCGCCGCCGATGGCGAGCATATCGACCCGGGCCGAGAGATTGCCGAGCAGGGTGAGCTTGGTCGAGACCTTGGCGCCGCCGACGATCGCGCCGGACGGGCGCACGGGCGCATTGAGGGTCGCCTCCAGCGCTTCCAGCTCGCATTGCATCAGCCGCCCGGCCGCCGCCGGCAGCAGCCGCGCCAGCGCCTCCGTGGAGGCATGCGCCCGGTGCGCGGCGGAGAAGGCGTCGTTCACGTAAATGTCGCCCAGCGTGGCCAGCCGGGCAGCGTATGCGGGGTCGTTCGCTTCCTCGCCGGGGTCGAAGCGCAGGTTCTCCAGAAGCACCACACCGCCCGTCGGCAGACCGGCAATTACCGTGGCCGGGTCATCGGCCGCGAAGGCCACCGGCGCCTCCAGCGCATCGGCCAGCGCCTCCGCCACCGGGCGCAGCGAGAGGTCCGGCTCCGGCTTTCCCTTCGGCCGGCCGAGATGCGAGAGCACGACGACGCGCGCGCCCCGGCTCGTGAGCTCGCGGATCGTCGGCAGGGTGCGCTCGATGCGCGTGCGGTCGCCCACCCGGCCCTCGCGCATGGGCACATTCAGGTCGGCGCGCAGCAGCACGGTCCGGCCGGCCGCATCGAGCCTGTCCAGCGTCGGCACCGCCATCAGTTGTTGCCGACCGCGCCGCCCAGCGCGTCCCCGATCTCGTCATGCACAGTGAGGTCCGCAAAGCGGTCGAGGTCCGTCGGCTCGCGGTTGACGATGGCGAGGAAGGCGCCGTTTCGCTTCGCCGCAATCGGGAAGCCCGCCGCCGGATAGACCACCAGCGACGAGCCGCAGACGATGAACAGGTCGGCCGCCATCGTTTCGAGCTCGGCCCGGCGCATGGCGTCTTCCGGCATGGCCTGGCCGAAGGAAATCGTCGCCGTCTTCACCATGCCGCCGCAGGCATTGCAAAGCGGCAGGGTCTCGTCCCGGCGGAAGGCCGCGAGGATGTCGTCCAGCTCGTGCCGGAGGCCGCAGTCGAGGCAGGCGGCGTAGGTCGAATTGCCGTGCAACTCGATCACCTTGTCGTCCGGTACCCCCGAGGCCTGGTGCAGCCCGTCGATATTCTGCGTGATGATCGCGGAGACGATTCCACGCTCGACCAGCGCCGCGACCGCCCGGTGTCCCCGATTCGGCCGGGCATTCGTCATCGTCTTGTCTGTCTCGATCTTGCGCCGCCAGGTCTCGCGCCGCATTTCCTCCGACGAGATGAAGTCGTCGAACATGATCGGCTTGTAGCGGTCCCAGACGCCGCCGGGGCTGCGGAAATCCGGGATGCCGGACTCGGTGCTGATACCGGCTCCGGTGAACACCACCGCGCGCCGCGCCTTGCCGATCGCGTCCCTCAGCCGCTCGATGCCGTCCATCATCGCCGCCTCCGCCCTGTGCCCGCCATCCAGTCTTAGGTCACGCCAGGGCATAGCGCGAGTCCGGCCCCGGCGGGTCGTCGCCGCAGGCCGCGCGGCCGTCCTCGACCATGTGCAGCAGATGCGAGAGCACGGAGCGTCCGGCGGCACGGTGCAGCCCCGGATCGACATCCGTATAGATGCGCCGGACCATATCCGGGATCACCGTCACGCCCGCTTCGAGGCAGGCCAGGATCGCCTGCTCGCGCTCCTGCCTGTGCGCGATGAAGGCGTCGACGAACGGTCCCGGATCGGTGATCGGCGGGCCATGCCCCGGCCACCAGGGCGTTTCCGTCCGCGCACGCACCTTGCGCAGGCTCGCCATGTAATGCGCCATGTCGCCGTCCGGCGGCGAGACGATGGAGGTGGACCAGCCCATCACATGGTCGCCGCTGAACAGCGAGCCCTCCTCCGGCAGCGCGAAGCAGAGATGGTTGGAGATGTGGCCCGGCGTGAACACGGCTTCCAGGGTCCAGCCCCGGCCCTCGATGCGCCCGCCGTCCGGCACGCGGATATCGGGGTCGAAGCCCATGTCGCCGCCTTCGGGCGAGTCGAAGGGCCAGTTGCGCCGCGCCCCGACGCCGTGCGGGCCGTAGCCGCAAAGCGGCGCGCCGGTCGCCTCCTTGAGCGCGGCGCAGCCGGGCGAGTGGTCACGGTGGGTGTGGGTCGCGACGATATGGGTGACGCGCTCGCCCTGGAGCGCGTCCAGAATCGCGGCCGTATGCGCGGCGTCTTCCGGGCCCGGGTCGATCACCGCCACCTCGCCCCGGCCGACAATGTAGGTATTCGTGCCCTTGAAGGTGAAGAGGCTCGGATTGGCGCTGGTGATGCGGCGCACAAGCGGCGTCAGTTCATAGACCCGCTCCGGCTCGATATCGAAATCCCGGTAAAACGGAATCGGCGCGGCCATGGCTCTCTCGCTTCGTTTACGGGCGCGCACCGGATTGATGGTCCGCTGGCCTGCTGCTATCAATTGCGCATGCGCCGGTCAACGCGGATTGCCCCGTCGATACTCTCCGCCGACTTTGCGGAGCTCGGGGCCGCTGTCGATTGCCTGGTCGCAGCCGGGGCCGATTATATTCATATCGATGTCATGGACGGGCATTTCGTCCCCAATCTCACCATCGGTCCGGCTGTGGTGAAGGCGCTCCGCAAGCGGACGGACCGGACCTTCGACACCCATCTGATGATCTCGCCGCTGGAGCCGCTGCTCCCCGACTTCCTCGACGCCGGAGCGGATATCGTGACCGTCCATGCCGAGGCGGGGCCGCATCTCCACCGCAGCGTGCAGCGGATCAGGCAGGCAGGGCGCCGAGCGGGCGTGGCGCTCAATCCCGGCACGCCGGCTTCGGCCGTCGATGCCGTGCTCGGCGATATCGACCTCGTGCTGGCGATGACGGTCGATCCGGGCTTCGGCGGCCAGGGATTCCTTCGCGCGCAATGCGCCAAGATCGCCCAGCTCCGGGCCCGCATCGACGAATCGGGCCGCGCCATCGACCTGGAGGTTGACGGCGGCATCACCGACGAGACCGCTGCCGAGGTGCGCGCCGCCGGCGCCGACGTGCTGGTCGCGGGCAGCTTCGTATTTGCGGACGGGCTCGGGGGCTGCGCCGGGCGCATAAGCCGGCTGCGCGAGGCGGCGCCTTGATCGCCCTGCCGGGCCTCGCGGGGCGTCGGCTGTTTCCCGCGGGGTTTTCGAGACGGACCGGCGGCGGCGCGCGCCGCCTGGCGCTCACGCCGCGCGACCTCTGGCCCGGGGTTTCGGGCCGGGGTGAGGCGCTGCTGAATGACGGCGGGCGACTGGCGGCAGCGCTGGCGGCGGTGCCCCGGGACGATGCCGCGCTGCAGTTGCACCGCTTCGACTGGCTGCGCCATCTGCGCGCCATCGGCGGCGACCAGGGGCGGCGCGAGGCAAGGCGGCTGGTGCTGCTGTGGCTCGACGCGCATCGGAGCGGCCGCGGCGAGGCCTGGCGCGCAGACATCGCCGGCGCCCGGCTTTATGCCTGGCTCGGCAGTTTCGAGTTCTTCGCCGCGAGCGCGGGCGATCTCTTCCGCACCCAGCTCTCCGACGGCATGGCCGTGCATGCCCGGCTGCTCGCGCGCGGCGCCGAGGCGGCGCCGGAGGGCGCGCCGCGCCTTGCCGCGCTGGCCGGCGCGCTTGCAGCGGCCATCGCCTTCGGGCAACAGCCGGGGACGCTGCTGCGCCGGATCGAGCGCGCGCTGGACGAGCAATTCTTCGCCGACGGCTTCCACCGCTCGCGCAATCCGGTGGCGCAATTGTCGGCGCTGCGCCGGCTGATCGAGATCCAGGGCCTCCTGCGCGCGGCCGGCATCGCGCCCCCGGAGCGCCTCGCCGACGCCCTCCGCGACGCCGGCCCGCCGCTCGCCTTCTTTCGCCATGGCGACAAGCGGCTCGCCTGCTTCCATGGCGGGCACGAATTGGAGAGCGAAACGGTCGATCTGACGCTCGCGCGCGTGGACCGCCTCGCCCGCCCGCCGACGCGCAGCATCGAGGCCGGCTATGACCGGCTCCAGGCAGGGCGGACGCTGGTTCTGGTGGACAGCGGCCTGCCGACCGCAAAGGGCTTCGACCTGGGCGGCCATTCGAGCCCCCTCGCCATGGAGTTCAGCGACGGGACGCAGCGCATTGTGGTCAATTGCGGCGCACCGGCGGACGGCTCCCGGCCCTGGAACGAGCTGGCGCGGGCCACCGCCGCGCACTCCACGCTGACGGTGGACGACGTGCATGCCCTGGAGATCGACGAGGGCGGCGGCGTGCGCGCAGGCGGGCTCAATGTCGAGGCGCGGCGCACGGAAGCCGAGGGCGGCCTCTGGCTGGATCTCAGCCATGACGGCTACGCCGCGCCCTTCGGCCTCGTCCACCGCCGACGGCTCTATCTCATGCGCCAGGGCGGGGACCTGCGCGGCGAGGACCTTCTGGAAGGCGACGCCGGCTGGCCCTTCAGCCTGCGTTTCCACCTCCACCCCGATGTGGAGGCGCGGCTGGAGCCCGGCTCGGTGCAGGTGATGCTTCCGGGCCGCCAGGAATGGCGCTTCAGCGCCGCCGGCGGCCGCCTCGCCCTCGGCCCCAGCATCTATCTCGGCGACGGCCGCCGCCGCAACACCCAGGCGATCCTCGTGGAAGGCCGCACCGGCGCGGAGGGCGCGGCAGTGCAGTGGGCCTTCCGGGCGGCGGGGCGCGGGCGGTAGAGCGCGATCCGTTCCCGTTGGATCGCATTCCAGCCGCACGCCTGCCGCCGGATGGGAACATAGATTGAACATGTCATGATATGTCATGTTTTGTCATGCGTATCAGCAGGACCCCGCGCGATATGTCATGGGATGTCATGATCCGCATGCAGGTGGCGCATGATCTTCCTCCGGTTCCGGCATATCTCACGGGTCTCCGTCCACTGGCGACTCGAAAGGGCGGCCTCCGGAGGAAGCCGCCCTTTCACTCTCCCAGTTTACCATGGTCCGGCCTGTGTCAAGCCCGCGCCGGCCGGGCGCAATGACCCTCGCCCTACTCCTCCGCGCGCCCGTAGCCGCCGGCGCCGCTTGTGCGGATGCTCAGCACGTCGCCGCGCTTGAGTGTGCGGATTTCCTTGGAGCCGAGCCGCTCGCCATTGCCGTCCGGGTTCAGCACCGTCTCTCCGAGCGCGCCGGGCTCGCCGCCGAACACGCCCCAGGGCTGGCTCTCATGCCGGTCGCCGAGCAGGGTGAGCACGCCTTCGCCGGCCAGCAGTTCGATATCCTTGCGCAGGCCGCTGCCGCCCTTGTGCCGCCCTGCGCCGCCGGTGCCGTCCAGCAATTCCAGCCTGTGGATCAGCACCGGCAGATTGGTTTCATGCACTTCCACCGGGATGTTGGAGCAGTTCATCACCGGGCTCAGCCCCTCCGGCCCGTCGCTGTCCGCCCGGCCGCCATAACCCGCCAGGATCAGGTCGTAGAAGACGTAGGGCTTACCCGTGCGGTCGTCGATGCCGCCGATATTGGGGTTGGACCAGTGGCTGAAGGCGCCCATCGCGCGCTCCGGCATGGCCTCGGCCATCGCGCCGTTGATGGTGTCGAAAATGCGGACCTGCAGCGCGGCCCGGCCTCCCGACGGGGCGGGGAATTTCGGATTGAAGAAGCTGCCCTCCCGCGCCACCAGCCTTATCGGCCGCATCGCGCCGGCATTCTGCGGGCTGAACGGGTCGCAGAACACCTTGACCGCGAAATAGGTGTAGGCGCGGGTGTAGTTGATATAGCTGTTGATGGCGGCCGGCACCTGGTCCGAGGAGCGGGAGAAATCGACCGTCACCTCCGCGCCCTCCGGCCCTTCGGCGAAGGTGATATCGACGCCGAAATGGATCGGCGCCGTGCCGGGCCCGTAATCGTCCATGCGGTCGTCGAAGCTGTAGGTGCCCGGCGGCACCCGCGCTAGCGCGGCGCGCATGCGGGCTTCGCTACGGTCCAGAATGTCGTCGAAAGCCTGCTCGACAACGGGCCGGCCGTGGTCCCGGAAAAGCTGGCGGAAGCGTTCGGCGGCGGTCAGGTTCGCGGTGTGCTGCGCCATCACGTCGCCGCGCACCTTGTCCGGCACGCGCGTGTTGGCGAGCACCATCGAGAGGATGTCGCGGTCGATCTCGCCCTCCCGGCAGAAGCGCACGGGCAGGATGCGGAAGCCCTCCTGGAAGGCCTCCGTCACGCCGTGGACCTTCTGCGAGCCGGGCGCCGCGCCGCCCACATCCATCTGGTGGGCCGAAGCCGCCACATAGCCCAGCAGCTCCCCTTCCTCGAATACCGGCATCACCTGGAAGAAGTCCGGAAAATGGCCGGACCCCATCCAGCTGTCGTTCATCAGGATGCTGTCGCCGGGCTTCAGCGTTTCGGGCGGATAGACCTCGGTGGCATGCCGGATGACGAAGGGCATGGAGCCCAGATGCCCCGGCGAGAAATTGCCCTGCGCAATCATCCGGCCTTTCGCATCGAACACGGCCGTCGAGAAGTCGTCGCCCTCGCGCACCGCCTCGCTGAAGGCGGTGTGCCGCATGGTGGTGCCGAGCTCCTCGGCGATGGAGACGACGGCGTTCCAGATGACGGTGAAGGCGACGGGGTCGAGGGCTGCGCCGGCCGGCTGTGCGCGGTCTTCCGCATCCTGTCCGGCCGCGGCCCGTTCGATATCGATCAGCAGGTGGCCGCCGGGTCCGAGCCTCGCGCGGTCCCCCGGCGGGACGACAGTCGTCGCCTCGGCATCCTCCACGATCGCCGGTCCTTCGATGACGGCGTCCGGTCCGATGGCCTCGCGCCGCCAGACCGCCGCTTGCGCCATGCCGCCCGACTCCGGGAACCAGGCCTGCCTGACGGTCGGCGGCTCCCCGCCCGGCGCCCCGTCCGGCTCATCGGCGGAGGAGGCGCGGGCGTTCGGCACAACGGCGGCAAGCGCCCAATCGACGCCCTCTACCGCGCTTGTCGGGTCCTCCGTGTGGTAACGGGCCCTGTAGGCGGCACGGAAGGCGGCCTCGCAGGCGGCGGCGAACCCCTCGTCGATCCTGCCCGCCGGCAGATCCACATGAATTTCAAAGCCCTGGCCGGTGTGACGCATATAGGCAAAGCGGCGGAACTCGGGCTCCAGGCTGCCGGGCAGGCGGGCAAGGTCCTCCTTCAGCCGCGCCTCCAACCCGGCATAGATGGCGGCGATGTCCCCGGGCGCCGCGTCGTCGAGGCGCAGCAGGCGGGTCACGGATGCGTCCAGCCGGCTCTCCGCCGCCAGCATGCCGACGGCCGAGCCGACGCCCGCCGCCTTCGGCACCACGACCCGGCCGACGCCGAGCGTCCGCGCGATCCTGGCCGCATGCAACGGCCCCGCGCCGCCGAACGCCACGAGAGCGTATTTGCGCGGGTCGCGGCCGCGCTCCACCGAAACGACGCGCAGCGCATGCTCCATATTGCCGGTCGCGACCAGGTGGACGCCCCAGGCGGCCTCCGCCACGGACAGGCCGAGCGGCTCCGCGACATGGCTGCGAAGCGCCGCTTCGGCCGCTTCCGGGTCGAGCGCCATTGCGCCGCCGTTGAAATAGGCGGGATTGAGGTAGCCGAGCGCCAGGTTGGCGTCCGTTACCGTGGGCCGCCGGCCGCCCATGCCGTAACAGGCGGGGCCGGGGTCTGCGCCTGCGCTTTCCGGGCCGACCCGGATGGCGCCGTCCACGGCCTCGGCGATGGAGCCGCCGCCCGCGCCGATCTCGACAAGCTCGACGGCCGGCACGTTGATCGGCAGGCCCGAGCCCTTCTTGAACCTGACCGGATCGACTTCGAAAACCGGCGCAATCGCCGGCTCGCCCCCGTCTATGGCCCCGAGCTTGGCCGTGGTGCCCCCCATGTCGAAGCTGAGCACACGGTCCGCGCCGATGTCCCGCCCGATCTGCCCCGCAAGCAGCACGCCGGCGGCGGGGCCGCTCTCGACGATGCGCACCGGGTATTCGCCCGCCAGCGCCGGCGAGACGAGCCCGCCGTTCGACTGCATGATCGAGAGTTCGGCGCCCGAGCCGGCAGAGGCGAAATCCTCCGCGAGCCGCCGCACATAAGCGCCGACCAGAGGCTTCACGAAGCTGTTCGCCGCCGTGGTGTTGGCGCGTTCGTATTCGCGAAGCTTCGGCGAGACATCGACCGACAGGCTGAGCGCCGCCCCCGGCAGGCGCGCGGCGACGGCCCTGCCGACGGCCCGCTCATGCGCGGGATTGGCATAGGCGTGCAGCAGGGCGACCGCGACCGCTTCGTAGCCGCCCTCCGCGATGCGCTCCAGCACTGGCGCAAGCTCGTCCTCGTCGAGCGGCTCCAGCACCTCCCCCTCGAAGCTCACCCGCTCCCTCACCTCGAAGATGCGCTCGCGCGGAATCAGCGGGTCCGGTTTCCGCATATGCAGGTCATAGGTCTCGTAGCGCTTCTGGCGGCCGAGAATGAGCACGTCGCGGAAGCCGCGCGTGGTAATCAGCGCCGTTTTCGCCCCGCGCCGCTGGATGATCGCGTTGGTCGCGACCGTCGTCGCGTGGAGAAGCTGCCCTATGCCGGCCGGGCCCGCTCCGGCCTTTTCGAGCAGCGCCGGCAGGCCGTTCCGGACCGCTTCGGACGGGTCTGCGGGCGTGGAGGGAACCTTGTGGACCGCAACGCGGCCGGTCTCCTCGTCGCGGAGCACGAAGTCGGTGAAGGTGCCGCCCACATCGACGCCAATGCGGTATGGGGCTCCATTGCCTGTCATGGTGTTGCCGGGTCCGCGGTCAGCCGATGCGGGCGGACATGCCGCCATCCACCGGCAGGTTGACGCCGGTGATGAACCGGGCTTCGTCCGAAGCGAGGAACAGGGCGGCATGGGCCGTGTCCCAGCCTGTTCCCATCTTCCGGCCCAGCGGGATCTGGGCGTCGCGGGACGCGCGGACCTCTTCGGCGGAAACGCCGCTCCTGCGGACGCGGTAGCCGATGGAGATGGGCGTGTCCATCAGGCCCGGCATGATGACATTACAGCGTATGCCATAGTCCCAATTGGTGCTTGCGAGCATGTGGCAGAAGGCGTTCATGCCGGCCTTGGACGCCTTGTAGATCACGCGGTCGGCCGCGCAGACCGCAATGATGGAAGAGACCGCGACAATGGCGCCGGAGCGCTGCTCGCGCATGATCGGCACGACCAGGCGGGAGGTGCGGTAGAGGCCCTTCAGGTTGACGTCCATGACCCGGTCCCAGACCTCTTCCGGCAGCGACATCGGATCGTTGTCCAGCCCGTCTCCGGTGATGCCGACATTGTAATGCAGAATGTCGATGCGCCCGTGCCGGTCGGCGCAGGCCGCCACGAAGGCGGCGCAGTCCTCATTGCTCGTCACATCGCCCTGCACGGCGATGCACTCGCCGCCTTCCGCGCGGATCATGGCGGCGGTCTCCTCGGCCGAGGCGAGATTGCTGTCCACCGCCACCACCTTCGCGCCCTCGCGTGCGAACAGGATCGCTGTTGCGCGCCCGTTGCCGACCGTGTCGCCGTCCTGCTGTCCGGCGCCCACCACCAGCGCCGCCTTGTCCTTCAGCCTCATCGTCTCCGCTCCGCCGCCGCTCCGGGTAAGGCCTTCATCTTGCCCCCGCCGCCCGCCGTCCTCAACCGCGCTCCGGGACGCCGCCGGCAAGCATCGCCCTGCAGGTCGTGATATTGCTAGGGCCATGACTGAGGATGCGCCCGAAAAGGCCCGGGGCGGGCAGCCGTCTTATCTCACGACCAGGGAGGTGGCGGCGCTTCTGCGCGTGAGGGAGCGCAAGGTATATGATCTCGCCGCGGCGGGCGGGATTCCGCACCGGCGGATCACCGGCAAGCTTCTCTTCCCGCGTGCGGAAATCCTGGCGTGGATCGAGGGCGGCGGCGAGGCCGTGTCCCCCGAGCGGCCGGACGTGCTGACCGGCTCGCACGACCCGCTGCTCGACTGGGCCGTGCGCGAGTCCGGCTCGGGCCTGGCGACGCTCTGGAACGGCAGCCTCGACGGCCTGGATTCCTTCGCCGGCGGCCGGGCCGCGCTCGCCGGGCTGCATATTCCCGAGGAGGCGGACTGGAACATCCGCACGGTCGCCGCGCGCGGCCTCAGCGGCGCGGTGCTGGTCGCATGGGCCGGGCGGGCGCGAGGGCTCGTGCTTTCGGGGGCGATGCGCGACCGGGTGCGCTGCGTCTCCGACCTCAAGGGCAGGCGGGTCGCCATGCGCCAGCCGGGGGCGGGCGCGGCGGCGCTCTTCGAGGCGCTGCTGGCGAAGGAAGGGCTGGCGGCGTCGGATCTTCTTTCCTCCGGCGAGTTGGCGCGCACGGAAAACGACGCGGCGGCGGCCGTCGCGTCGGGCGAGGCGGATGCAGCTCCCGGCATCGAGGCGATGGCCCGGCAGTTCCACTTGCCGTTCCTGCCTCTGGTCCGCGAGCGGTTCGACCTGTTGATCGACCGGCGGGCCTATTTCACCGACCGGGTGCAGGCGCTTGCAGCGTTCGCGCGGAGCGACGCCTTCCGGCGCAAGGCGGCCGCGATGGGCGGCTACGACCTGTCCGAAGCCGGATCGGTGCGCTGGCTCTCGCCCTGACGCGAGCGCGCCGGCGTCAGCCGCCGGCGTTCGGGAAGAAGAGCTGCCGGCCGTCCACCCTGTAGGACGCGATGGCCGCCTGTCCTTCCCCGGAGAGCACCCAGGCGACGAACTGCCGCGCGAGGCCGGCCTTCGCGTCCGGTCGCTTCTCGGGGTTCACGAGCACGATGCCGTACTGGTTGAACATTCTGGGGTCGCCTTCGACCAGGATCCGGCGGCCGTCCCTGTTGCCGAAGCTTGCCCAGCTCGCCCGGTCGGTCATCGTATAGGCGCCCATGCCGCCGGCGATGTTGAGGGTTGCGCCCATGCCGGACCCCGTTTCGCGATACCAGCCGCCGGACGCCGCGGCGACATCAACCCCGGCTTCCTTCCAGAGCCGGCGCTCCGCCTTGTGCGTGCCGCTGTCGTCGCCGCGCGAGACGAAGGGCGCGCCGGCAGCGGCGATCCGGGCCAGCGCCGCGGCGGCGTTGCGCATGCCCGCCACCCCGGCGGGGTCGGCGGCCGGCCCGACGACGATGAAGTCGTTGTACATGACATCGGCGCGGCTGACGCCGTGGCCGTCGGCCACGAATTGTTCCTCCTCGCGCTTCGCGTGGACGAGAAGGACATCGCCGTCGCCATTTACGGCGTTCCGGATCGCCTGACCCGTGCCGACCGCGACGACCCGCACCTCGATGCCGGTCTTTTCCCGGAACAGCGGCAGGATGTGGTCGTAAAGGCCGGAATTCTGCGTCGAGGTGGTGGACTGGACAATGATGAAGCGGTCCGCCGCATTGACGACGAACCCGAGCGCAGCCAGCATGAGGGCGATTGCCAGAGAGAGAAGCGGTCTGCCGCCCATGCGGTTGCTTCCGTCGGGCTGCATTGGCGTCAGCAGGACGGTGAGTCGAGATAGAGGCGGCCCCGAAGCCAGGCCCGCGCGGCGTCGGAGCGCGGCGCATCCAGCACGTCCTGCGCGCGTCCCGTTTCCACCACCCGCCCGCCATGCAGGAAGACGAGATCGTCGCCGAGGCGCCGCGCCTGGCCGATATCGTGCGTGACGAGCACGATGGCGACGCCGCTCTCATGCGCCTCCGCCACCAGCCGCTCGATGGCATGGGTCGCACCCGGATCGAGATTGGCGGTCGGTTCGTCGAGGAACAACAGGCCGGGCGCGCAGGCCAGCGCGCGCGCGACCGCCAGCCGCTGCTGCTCGCCGCCGGAAAGCACGCGCGCCGGCCGGTTCGCCATGCCGCCGAGGCGGGACCGCTCCATCGCCTCGGCCTCGCGCGCCGCGCGCTCCCGCCCCCGAAGCCCGCGCACGGCGAGCGCGAAGCGGAGATTGGCGCGCACCGAACGGCGCAACAGCACCGGACGCTGGAACACCATCGCCTGCGCGCGGCGGCCTTCGCGGTCCAGCGGCCGTCCCTGCCAGAGCACTTCGCCTTCTGTCGGGCGGATCAAGCCGTGCAGCAGGCGCAGCAAAAGGCTCTTGCCGGCGCCGTTGGCTCCCGTCACCACCGTTCGCCGGCCGGCGCGGATATCGATATCGACTCCGTCGATCAGCCGCTTGCCGCCCGCATCGAAGCAGAGGCCGCGCGCGCTGAGCAAAGCCGGAAGCGCCGCTTCCGTCGGCGCGGCCATATCGAAAGGCGCCTCAGGCATAGGCCATCCGGACCGCCGACGCCCGCAGCGTCATCGCGGCCCCGTTTACGGCCACCGCGATTGCCAGAAGCACGACTCCCAGCGCCAGCGCCAGTTCCAGATTGCCCTTCGAGGTTTCGAGCGCGATCGTCGTGGTCATCACACGGGTCGCATGGTTGATATTGCCGCCGACGATGATGACCGCGCCCACCTCGGCCACCGCGCGCCCGAAACCGGCGAGCGCTACGGTGAGAAGGCTGTAGCGGGCGTCCCACAACAGCGCGGCCACCCGGTCGAAGGGACCTACGCCGAGCGAGGCGAATTGC
This sequence comes from Alphaproteobacteria bacterium, assembly GCA_022822125.1. The sequence continues at coordinate 26,134 of JAJECF010000043.1, read as the reverse complement.
TCGGCATAGTCGCGGTAGCAGTCCTCCACCACCTGCCGGCTCAGCGCCGCCACGATGGGCGTGACGAGGATCGTCTGCGCGATAATCATCGCCGTCGGGGTGTAGAGCAGCTCCAGAGGGCCGAGCGGCCCGGCGGCGGACAGCATCAGATAGGCGATCAGCCCCACCACCACGGGCGGCAGCCCCATCAGCGAGTTCAGCAGGACGATGACGGCCGTGCGCCCCGGAAAGCGGAACGCGCCCACGGCCGCGCCCAGGGGCAGGCCGATGACGCAGGAGACGGCGACGGCGGTCAGCGTGACGCGAAGCGACAGGCCGACGATTTCGATGAGGTCCGAATCCCAGGCGAGGATCAGCCCGACCGCCTCTCCGAGAATCCGCCAGAAGCCTTCCACTCTGCGTTTCCTCCTGCAAACCGGAAGAAAAGCACAAAAAAGACCCTGAATCGACAAAATAGGCAGGAAACTTCAGCGCTGCTCCGGTGCCCGTTCGCCCTTCCCCGGTGCGGCTCCGGCCTGTAGTCTTGTGCGCAGGACAGGCGCAAAAACAACAAGATAACGAGAATGCCCGGGTTCGGAGGAGACGGCGCCGGGCGCTTCGAGCGCCTGCGCTCGGCAAGCGGAGAGCTGTCGGGCGCCTTCGGCGACCTCGGCACGCTGCTGCCTTATGTCGTGGCGGCCGCGGCCGCCGGCATTCTGGCCCCGACTCCGATGTTTGCGGGCTTCGCCGCAGGTTACCTGCTGGTGGCGGGCCTTTACCGGCTGCCCATCTCCGTGCAGCCGATGAAGGCGCTCGGCGCGGTCATCGTCGCCGGCGGGCTTACTGCGGTCGAGACCGCCTGGGCGGGCGCCATAGTCGGCGCAGTGCTTCTCCTGCTGGCCGCCGTTCCGGTGTTCGAGAAGGCGGCGCGCGCGATTCCGCAGTCGGTCGTCACCGGGCTCCAGGCGGGGCTCGGCCTCATGCTCGGCACCGTAGCCTTCGGCCTGTTGAGCCAGGACTGGCTTGTGGCCGCCATCGCGCTGGGCGTGCTCAGCCTCTCCTTCGTGCTGCCGCGCGGGCCTTGGGCGCTGGCCGTGGTGGTCGGCGCGGTGCTGCTGGCGCCCCATGCCGGCGCGCCGCCTGCGCTGCCTGCGCCGGCGGGCGGCGCCGTTTCCGTCGGGGTGGTCGCGGCGGGCGTGCTAGCGCAATTGCCGCTGACGCTGCTCAACGCCGTGGTCGTGGCCGCCGCCGTCGCCCGCTCGCTCTTTCCCGGCCGCGCCGCGCCTGTGGGCGAGCGCAAGCTGGCGGCGACCAACGGGCTGCTGAACTTCGCGCTCGCCCCGCTCGGCGCCATGCCGATGTGCCACGGCGCGGGCGGCATCGCCGCGCATCACCGCTTCGGTGCGCGGGGCATGGGCGCGCCTCTGGTCATGGCGGCCTGCTGCGGCGCGGCGGCGCTGATGGGCGCCGAGGTCATGGGCGTCCTGATGGCGATTCCGCCGGCGGCGGTGGGGGCGCTGCTCGTTTATGCGGCGGTCGATCTGGTCATGAGCCCGAGGCTGCTGGACGCCCGGCCGGACTGCCGCCCGGTGATCGCCGCCGCCGCGCTGGCGACGGTCTTCTGGGGCGCGCTGGCGGGGCTGCTGGCGGGGTTGGCCGCCGAGACGCTGCGCGTTTATTTCCGCCGCCGCGCACAACGCGGCGGAGCGTTCGAATAGCGGCGCCGGCGCCGCCGGACTGGACAAACCGGCGCCGGCAGGACATAGCGGTCTTTCAGGACAAGGAACGCAAAAGCAGGAGGCGGTGATGGCCGACATTATCGTAGGCGGCAGCGGCAATGATACGCTGGATGTGTCGGACAGATTTGCAGACGAGACCTTCGTCGATGGCGGTTCCGGCAACGACACCATCAAGGGCGGCGTGGGCAGGGACCACATCTTCGGCGGCACTGGCGACGATGTCCTGACCGGCGGATCCGGCGCCGATATCTTCTACTTCTCGGGAGATCACGGCAACGACACGATCACGGACTTCAATGCCGCCGAAGGCGACAGAATCGATCTGAGCGGCTTCAATAAGTCGATCACCTGGGAGCAACTGCAATCAAAGATCGCGACCGTCACCGACGGAAACGATGTGGTGACGGGCCTGCGGATCGACCTCAGCGACTTGGGCGGCGGCACGATCGTTCTGGAAGGCATCACGTCGGTTTCCGACCTCACCGAGGACATGTTCATCCTGGACGGGTCGGCGAGCGGCACGGCGACGGTTCATCACGGCACGGCGAGCGGCGATACGCTCGACGGCACCGCCGGCGCAGACAAGATGATGGGCCTGGAAGGCGACGACACGCTGAAGGGCGGCAAGGGCAACGACATCCTCTACGGCGGCGAAGACGGCGACACGCTGGAAGGCGGCGAAGGCTTCGATGCGCTCTATGGCGGCGAAGGCATCGACACGCTGAAAGGCGGCGAAGGAATAGACTTTCTCTACGGCGGCGAGCACAAGGACTACCTCCATGGCGGCGCCGGAAACGACTACCTCTATGGCGAAGGAGGCAATGACGAGCTCTATGGCGGCGACGGCAGGGACCTGCTGGTCGGGGACGAAGGCGGTGACAGGCTGGAAGGCGGCGCCGGCCACGACACCCTGACCGGTGGCGAAGGCGCCGACACCTTCGTATTCAGCGCCGGGGACGGCCATGACAGGATCACCGATTTCTCCAATGGTGAAGATACGATCGACCTCTCCGCGTTCACCGGGATCACGGAGTTCAGCGACCTGCACATCAGACAGGCGGGAAACGACGTTCGCATCGATCTGTCGGAATATGGCGGCGGCACCGTCACGCTGGAGAATTTCACGCTGAGCGACCTGGATGAAACGGACTTCACATTCTACCGGGACGAATACACCGGCACGGACGGCGCCGACACGCTGACAGGCGAGGCCGGTGACGACACAATCACCGGCCTCGGCGGCGACGACACGCTGACCGGCGGGGCGGGCGCCGACACCTTCGTGTTCGAGGCCGGCCACGGCAGTGACACGGTGACGGACTTCACCGACGGCGAGGACCTGATCGACCTCTCCGCCTTCACCGGGATCACGCAGTTCTCCGAGTTGACGGTTACGCAGGATGGCGTCAACGTCCGGATCGACCTGTCCGGCCAGGACGGCGGCGGCACGATCACGCTGCAGAACTTCGACCTCGACGACCTCGACGCCAGCGATTTCGTCTTCTACGACGGCGGGTAGCGCGGAGCCCCGTCCCTCGATATGCGGCGGCGTCGCTACTCGGGATGAGGGGGACACCCTTCGATACGCGCCTGCTGACGCAGCCGCTACTCAGGGTGAGGAACCAGCGCCCGAACCTCCATTCCCTCATCCTGAGTAGCGGCGTCAGCCGCGTATCGAAGGAGCGCCCGTCCCTTCCTTTGCGTCGCCCCGGACTCGGACCGGGACCTCGTGCGGCCGGAGCTCCAGTGCAGGGAGGATCGGGGTCCGGGGCGGCGGTTATGGCCTCGGCGCGCTGTCCGGAACGGCGAATTACCGATTCCTATCCGTAGTCATCGTCATCTTCGCCCGCCGGGTAGGCGGCGCCCACGCCTTCCGGGGCGATAGCGACGGTCTTGATGACGGCGTAGCAATCGACGCCCTCCGCCAGCCCCAGCGCCCCGGTCGAGCGACGGGTCGAGCGGGAGAGGATCGCGCCGGCCGCGGTGCGCACGGAAACGATGGCGCCCGGTCCCTCGCCCGTCCGGACCGATTCGACCGTACCCGGCAGGATGTTCAGCGCCGAGAGGCCCTCCGGCTTCATTCTGGACAGCAGCACTTCATGCGCCGCGATCCGGACCCGGATCCGGCTGCCGGGCGCATGCGGCGCACGCGGCAGGAACAGGCGCACGCCGCCCGCCTCGATTTCCGACAGTCCGTCGGCATGGTGGCGCACGACCGCCGCTTCCAGCACCGCGCCCGCGCCGCGCGCGCCCAGCGGCGTCACCGTCGGGTCGCCCAGCACCTCGACCGCAGGCCCCTGGCGGAGCACGCGCCCGTCCCGAAGCGCGATTACCGTGGTGGCAAGCCGCGCCACTTCCGCCGCCGAGTGGCTGACATAGAGCACGGGCACGGATATTTCATCCCTGAGGCGCTCGAAATAGGGCAGGATTTCCGCCTTGCGCGCCTCGTCCAGGGAAGCCAGCGGCTCATCGGCGAGGATGAGCCGCGGGCTCGCCAGCAAGGCCCGCCCGATCGCGACCCGCTGCTTCTCGCCGCTCGACAGCGCGCCGGGGCGCCGGCCCAGCAGATGCCCGACGCCGAGCATTTCGACGATGCGCCCCATATCCTCGCGCGGGCCCTCCTTCGGCGCGAACCAGCGCCCGTAGAGGAGGTTCTGGCGCACGGTCAGATGCGGGAAGAGCCGTCCTTCCTGGAAAATGTAGCCGAGCCGGCGGCGATGCGGCGGCAGCCAGGCGCCGCGCGCCGTGTCGAACAGCATCCAGCCGTCCGCCACAGCATGTCCGGCTTCAGGCCTCAGCAGCCCCGCAAGGGCGTTGACGGTCGTGGTCTTGCCGGAGCCGGAGCGCCCGAACAGTACGGTCACGCCGGGCGGCGCCTCGAAGGAGATGTCGATCTGGAAGCCGGGGAAGGCGTGGCGGATGGCGACGGAGAGCGTCATACGCCGGCCACCCGTCTCGCCACGCGCCGCGCGACGATCTCGGAGAGCAGCAGCGCCGCCATGGAGACGACGATGGCGATGCCGACCAGGCGAAGCGCAGACGCCTCGCCGCCGGGCGTCTGGAGGAAGGCGTAGATGGCCGTCGGCAGGGTCTGCGTCCGGCCGGGGATATTCGAGACGAAGGTTATGGTCGCCCCGAACTCGCCCATCGCCTTGGCGAAGGCGAGAATCGCGCCGGCGACGATGCCCGGAAGCACGAGCGGCAGGGTCACGGTCGCGAAGACCCAAAGGCCGGAGGCGCCGAGCGTAGCGCCCGCCTGTTCCAGTTTCGGGTCCACCGCCTCGATGGACAGGCGGATGGCGCGGACCATGAGAGGGAAGGCCATGACCGCCGCCGCCAGCGCCGCGCCCGTCCAGCGGAAGGCGAAGACGATGCCGACCTCTTCGAACAGGCTGCCGAGGGGGCCCCGCGTTCCGAACGCCAGCAGCAGCAGGTAGCCCGTCGCCACCGGCGGCAGGATGAGGGGCAGATGCACAAGCCCGTTCAGCAACTGCCTGCCCGGGAAACGCCAGCGCGCGAGCGCATAGGCGGTCAGCACGCCGAGCGGCAGGCTCGCGAGCGTCGCCCAGAAGGCGACGCGCAGGGACAGCGCAACCGCCTGCCATTCCTCGGGGCTCAACCAGTCCATGCGCCGAGTCTAGTCGAAGACGGGGACAAAGCCTTGCCGCTCGAACGCCTGCCGCGCAGCCGGGCCGCGCAGCCAGGCGAGGAAACGCCGGTTGAGCGGGTTGCGGCTGGCCGCAGCGGCGGGATAGACGATGGGCGGGTGGGCGTCGGCGGGGAAGGCGCCGATGACCGTGACATTGTCATCGGCCGCGGCGTCGGTCGCATAGACGATGCCGAGCGGCGCTTCGCCGGAAGAGACGAGCGCCAGCGCGGCGCGCACATTGTCGGCTTGCGCGACCCGGGGCGCGACGGCTTCCCATGCGCCGAGCCATTCGAGCGCCGCCTTGCCGTAAATGCCGGCGGGCACCGCATCGACAAGCGTCATGGCGAGACGGCCTTCGCCCAGCATGGCGTCGATATCCAGGCCGGGCCGGACCCGGACCGGCGCCGCGCCCCGGCCGTGGGCGACCAGCACCAGGCTGTTGCCCAACAGGTCGAAGCGGCTCGCCGGGTCGATGAGGCCCTCCCGCTCCAGCGCGTCCATCCAGCCCGGATTGGCGGAAATGAAAATATCGGCGGGCGCGCCGTGGCGGATCTGGCGCGCAAGCGCCGATGAGCCCGCCAGCGAGACGACGGCGCCGTGGCCGGTCTCCCGCTCAAAACCGGCCGCAATATCGTCCAGCGCGTTTTTCAGGCTGGCTGCGGCGAACACCGTAATCCCGTCCGCTCCGAAGCCGGGCGCAATGAGGCCGGGCCACAACGCCAGGCCGACGGCGAATCCCAGCAGGCGGCGGCGGGCGGGCGAAAACGGCAAGGGCGGCGCTCCCCGGCGGTCTGCGGATACGGGCGGACCGGCCAATTGCCCGTTTTCGTCCGGCCCGGCAAGGAGGGCGGCGAAAGACGCCGGCGGCAGGGCCTCGCGGGCTTGCAGCCTCTCGCCTGCTCGCAAGGCTCGCCCGGCAGACTATTTCAGATCATATTCCGGATTAGATCGACTAATTCGGAGTTCATTCCGGAATGGCGTATTACGAAAGCGTGTTGCGCCTGACGTTGCCGCCGGGCCAATCGGCATTTCTCTGGGGACCGCGCAAGGCGGTAGTGGGTCAGTTTGAATATTTGCAGGTGCCGTAGTACTGGCTCGGAACGATCTCGTTCATAATTGACACGATAGTGTGACGGCTATGCACCGCGCTGCCGGATGGGAGGATAGTAGTGCTTTGCACTGCTCCAGTCCCCAATTCTTCGAGGAATGTGACTCCTAAATCTCCTGTGACTAGGCGCACGGGATAGACATTCTTCCCAACTGCAAAGGCTGCCCCCGTTCCGTCGACCACAAATTCAACGCGCAACGGGTCTGAATATGAGAGCCCGTTTGTCTTGGGAGATACATACCGTTCAAACACGCAAAAAAAGCGCTGAACCGGAAGTGCGGCAGCGGTGTCATGCGCCAAGCTGGCGAGAATCGCTGCAATCACTATGGTTCGCATCTGAAGCCTCCCGCGTTGCGATTGAAAAACCTTGGCGGTTCCGGCCGGAACGTGCCACAGCCGCTACATGGGCATACTGCAGAGACCCTGCGACACAAACCAGCTCGCAAGGCATATCGTGGCCTTGGCGACGGGCGAGGTTGAAGAAGAGACGCGCCCGAAAGCACCGGGGCAGCGCAAGAGCGGTTTGAAGGGGGGCGTGTCGCGTGCGCAATTCCCGGATTCGGTCCGCTCCGACTTCATGCCCTGGCGGCATTTCCTGGAGCGGCTCTGGGCAGGCGAACTTCTGGATCGATGACCGGAAAGCGGTGTGCCGGCCTTGCCGTTGCGGGCCGTCAGCGCGGGAGTTCGGAGGGGCGGCCGGTGAGGTAGGCATCGACCGCGTGCGCGCATTGGCGGCCTTCGCGGATGGCCCAGACGACCAGCGACTGGCCCCGGCGCATATCGCCGGCCACGAACACCTTGTCGCGCGAGGTCCGGTAGCTTTCCGTGTCGGCCTCGACATTGCCGCGCGCATCGAGCGCAAGGCCGAGCGTGTCAATCATACCGGTGCGGATCGGCCCCGAGAAACCCATGGCGAGCAGCACGAGGTCGGCCTCGATCTCGCTTTCGGAACCCGGCACCGGCGCGAAGCCCTTGCCGGGCTCGAAACGCACCTGCCGCGTCGCAAGCGCGCGCACCCGGCCCGCCCCGTCGCCGAGGAACGCCGTGGTCTCGATCTCGTAGCGCTGCTCGGAGCCTTCCTTCTGCGAGGAGGAAATCCGCAGCCGGCGCGGCCAGTAGGGCCAGACCAGGCTGAGATCCGGCTTCTCCTCCGGTTCGTCGAAGATTTCGAGCTGCACGATCCGCTCAGCGCCCTGGCGGGTCGAGGTGCCGATGCAGTCCGAGCCCGTATCGCCGCCGCCGATCACGACGAGCTTGCGCCCGGCGGCATCGATCCTGTCCGCAGGCGCGGGGTCGCCGGCATTGATGCGGTTCTGCTGCAGCAGGAAGTCCATGGCGAAATGGATGCCGTCGAGCGCCCGCCCGGGCGTGCCGGCCAGATCGCGCGGCGCCTCCGCTCCGCCCGCCAGCACTACGGCGTCATGCGCCGCCACCAGTTCCTCGACATCGACATCGACGCCGACATGCGCGCCCGTGCGGAAGACTACGCCCTCCGCCGCCATCTGGGCCATCCGCCGGTCGATGAGATGCTTCTCCATCTTGAAGTCCGGAATGCCGTAGCGCAGCAGGCCGCCGATGCGGTCTTCCTTCTCCATCAGCACGACATCGTGGCCGGCGCGGGCCAGTTGCTGCGCCGCCGCCATGCCTGCCGGCCCGGACCCGACGACGGCGACGCGCTTGCCGGTGCGCGCGGCCGCCGGCTGCGGCTGCACCCAGCCTTCCTCGAAGCCCTTGTCCACGATGGCGCATTCGATGGTCTTGATGGTCACCGGGTCGTCATTGATGTTGAGGACGCAGGCTTCCTCGCAGGGCGCAGGGCAGACGCGGCCTGTGAACTCCGGGAAATTGTTGGTCGAATGCAGATTGACCAGCGCGTCCCGCCAGTCGTCGCGATAGACGAGGTCGTTCCAGTCCGGGATCTGGTTATTGACCGGGCAGCCGTTGTGACAGAACGGAACGCCGCAATCCATGCAGCGGGCCGCCTGCGCCCTCGTGTCTTCGTCGCCGAGCGGCACGACGAATTCCCGCCAGTGGCGCACGCGCTCCTCGACCGGCCGGTAGGGGCGTTCGCTGCGTCCGTGCTCCAGGAAGCCGGTGGCCTTACCCATGCGCCTCGGCCCCCTGGGCGGCGGCCGCCAATTCCATCAGCGCGCGGCGGTAGTCCACGGGCATGACCTTGACGAATTGCGCGCGGGCGGCGTCCCAGTCCGCCAGCATGGCGGCGGCGACGGCGCTGCCGGTATAGCGGCGATGGCGCTCGACCATGCGGTAGAGCCGCGCCTCGTCGTGGTTCATCATGTCCTGAAGGTCGTCCGCTTCCCTTCCGGTGGCGGCGACCGCCTCCAGCGTCGCGGCGGCGAGGTTGCACCGCTCCTCGAATGTGCCGTCGGGATCGTAAACATAGGCGATGCCGCCGCTCATGCCGGCGGCGAAGTTCCGTCCCGTCGGGCCCAGCACGGCGATGCAGCCGCCGGTCATGTATTCGCAGCCGTGGTCGCCCACGCCCTCGACCACCGCCCATGCGCCGGAATTACGCACAGCAAAGCGCTCCCCGGCGACGCCGGAGAAGTAGCACTCGCCCTCGATGGCCCCGTAGAGGACGGTGTTCCCGACGACGATATTCTCGCTCGGCGTATAGGACGCAGCGGCGGGCGGATGGACAACCAGCCGGCCGCCGGAGAGACCCTTGCCGACATAGTCGTTGGCCACGCCTTCGAGATGGATCGCCATGCCGCGGGTGGACCACGCGCCGAAGCTCTGCCCGCCGACGCCCTCCGCCTCGATGACGATGGTGTCCTCCGGCAGGGCCGTATGGCCGCGCCGCTTGGCGACCTCGCCCGCCAGCATGGCGCCGACCGAACGGTTAACATTGCGCACATTCGTGCGGATCTTCACCGGGCGGCCCTGTTCGAGCGCGGGCGCGGCTTCCGCGATCAGCCGCCTGTCGAGCGCGCGGTCGAGGCCGTGATCCTGCCCCTCGCTATTGTGGATATCGACGCCCGGTCCGACCTCCGGCTTGAACAGAAGCCGGTTGAGGTCCACGCCATGCGCTTTCCAGTGGCTTTCCGCGCGGCGCATGTCCAGCCGGTCCGAGCGCCCGATCATCTCGTCGAAACGGCGGAAGCCAAGCCGCGCCATAATCTGCCGCACTTCCTCGGCGACGAAGAAGAAGAAGTTGATGACATGCTCGGGCGCGCCGGCGAAGCGCCGCCGCAGCTCCTCGTCCTGAGTGGCGATGCCGACGGGGCAGGTGTTCAGATGGCATTTGCGCATCATGATGCAGCCCATCGCAATGAGCGGCGCTGTGGAGAAGCCGAACTCGTCCGCGCCGAGCAGGGCGCCGATGGCGACATCGCGGCCCGTCCGCAGGCCGCCGTCCACCTGCACGGCGATGCGGGTGCGCAGATTATTGAGCACGAGGGTCTGGTGCGTCTCCGAAAGGCCGATCTCCCAGGGCGAACCGGCATGGGTGAGCGATGTGACGGGCGAGGCGCCCGTGCCGCCCTCGAAGCCCGAGATCGTGACATGGTCGGCCTTGGCCTTGGAGACGCCGGCGGCGACCGTGCCGACCCCGACTTCCGAGACCAGCTTGACGCTGATCCGGGACTCCGGGTTCACGTTCTTCAGGTCGTGGATGAGCTGGGCGAGGTCCTCGATGGAATAGATGTCGTGATGCGGCGGGGGCGAGATGAGGCCGACGCCCGGCGTCGAATGCCGGACCCGCGCAATGTTGCGGTCCACCTTGTGTCCGGGAAGCTGGCCGCCCTCGCCGGGCTTGGCGCCCTGCGCCATCTTGATCTGGATATCGCTGGAATTGGCGAGATATTCGGCCGTGACGCCGAAGCGGCCCGAGGCCACCTGCTTGATCGCCGAGCGCATGCTGTCGCCGTTGGCCATCGGCTCGAAGCGGTCGGCCTCCTCGCCGCCTTCGCCGGTGTTCGACTTGCCGCCGATGCGGTTCATCGCGATGGCGAGCGTGGTATGCGCTTCGCGCGAGATGGAGCCGAAGGACATCGCCCCGGTGGCGAAGCGCTTCACGATCCCGGCGGCCGGCTCCACTTCCTCCAGCGGCACGCCGTTGCCGTCCTCGCGGAACTCGAACAGGCCGCGCAGCGTCATGAGCCGGCGGCTCCGGTCGTTCAGGATTGCCGCATATTCCTCATAGCTCGCGGCGCTGTTGGCGCGCGAGGCATGCTGGAGCTTGGCGACCGAATCCGGTTCCCACTGGTGTCGTTCGCCGCGCAGCCGGAAGGTGTATTCGCCGCCGACGTCGAGCATGTTGCGGTAGATCGGCGCATCGCCCCAGGCGGCGCGGTGCCGCGCAACCGTCTCGACCGCCACTTCGGCGAGCGAGGCGCCTTCCACGGTGGTGGCCGTGCCGGTGAAATAGCGTTCCACGAACGCGCTGGAGAGCCCGACGGCGTCGAAGATCTGCGCGCCGCAATAGGATTGGTAGGTCGAAATGCCCATCTTGGACATGACCTTGAGCAGGCCCTTGTCGACGGCCTTGATATAGTTCTTGCGGACCGTCTCGCGCGTATAGCCGGCGGGGAAAGCGCCCTCCTCATGGAGCGCGTCCAGCGTCTCGAAGGCAAGATAGGGGTTGACCGCCTCCGCCCCGTAACCCGCCAGCACGCAGAAATGATGCACCTCGCGCGCTTCGCCGGTCTCCAGCACCAGGCCCGCGCCGGTGCGAGAGCCCTCGCGGATGAGCCGGTGATGCACTGCCGAGCAGGCCAGCAGCGCCGGCAGCGCAATCCGGTCCGGCCCGACCGCGCGGTCCGACAGGATGAGGATGTTGAAGCCCTGCTCGACCGCCCGTTTCGCCTCGTCGCAAAGTCGTTCGACCGCGGGGCCCATGCCCTCTGCGCCCTCGGCGGCGTTCCAGGTGGTGTCCAGCGTCTCGGACAGGAACGCGCCGTCCGCGAGGTCGGCCACATGGCGGATTTTGTCGAGGTCCGCGTCGGTCAGCACCGGCTGCAAGACCTCGAGGCGGCGATGCGCGCCGCCGCTGTCCAGGTCGAGCAGGTTCGGCCGCGGCCCGATCATCGAGACCAGCGACATCACCAATTCCTCGCGGATGGGGTCGATGGGCGGGTTGGTGACCTGCGCGAACAATTGCTTGAAATAGGTGTAGAGCAGTTTCGGGCGCTCGGAGAGAACGGAGATCGGCGTATCCGAGCCCATCGACCCGACCGGGTCGTCGCCGTCAGCGCCCATCGGCCGCAGGAAGACCTCAAGGTCCTCGGCCGTGTATCCGAAAGCCTGCTGGCGGTCGAGCAACCCCTCCGCCGGGGGCCGGTTGCTGGCCGCGCGCAGCGGCGCCTCCAGGTCGTCCAGCCGGAAGCGGGTGCGGGCGAGCCACTGGCCGTAGGGGTGCGAGCGCGCAAGTTCGGCCTTGAGCTCGCCGTCGTCCACGATGCGCTGCTGCTCCAGATCGATCAGGAACATCTTGCCGGGCTGGAGCCGCCATTGCCGGGCGATCCGCTCGGGCGGAATGTCAAGCACGCCGACTTCCGACGCCATCACCACCAGGCCGTCCGTCGTCACCAGATAGCGCGCCGGACGCAGGCCGTTGCGGTCGAGCGTTGCGCCGATCTGCCGACCGTCGGTGAACGCTACGGCCGCGGGTCCGTCCCAGGGCTCCATCACGGCGGCGTGATACTCGTAGAAGGCGCGGCGCTCCTCATCCATCAGCGGATTGCCGGCCCAGGCCTCGGGGATGAGCAGCATCATCGCATGCGCAAGCGAGTAGCCGCCGCGCGTCAGAAGCTCCAGCGCATTGTCGAAGCAGGCGGTGTCCGACTGGCCCGGCGGGATCAACGGCCAGAGCTTCTTCAGGTCGTCGCCGAACAGCTTCGAGTTGGTCGCATGCCGGCGCGCCGCCATCCAGTTGTAATTGCCGCGCACCGTGTTGATCTCGCCATTGTGGCAGATCATCCGGTAGGGATGCGCCAGCCGCCAGGAGGGGAAGGTGTTGGTCGAGAAGCGCTGATGCACGAGAGCGAGCGCGGACTCGACCCGCTCGTCCCGGAGGTCGAGATAGTAGTCGCCCAATTGCGGCGCGAGTAGCATGCCCTTGTAAACGATGGTGCGGCAGGAAAGCGACGCGATGTAGAAGTCGTCGAGGCCGGGCGCGCCCTCCGCCGCAGCCTCGTTCTCGATCCGCTTGCGGATCACGAAGAGCTTGCGCTCGAAGGCGTCTCCCGGCTCCGTGCCGCCGCCCCGGCCGATAAAGAGCTGGCGCACCACCGGCTCCGTGGACGCCACGGTAGGCCCCAGGATTTCGCTCGCGACCGGGACCGTGCGCCAGCCGGCGACATGCTGGCCTTCCTCGCGCACGATGCGTTCCGCCAGCGCCTCATAGACGGCGCGCGGCTCCTCGGCGCGCGGCAGGAAGACGGAGCCCGCCGCATAGTCCGGCTCGTCCGGCAGGTCGATGCCGGCCTCCGGCGCGACGGCGCGGAACAGCGTGTCGGGCTTCTGCAGCAATATGCCGGAGCCGTCGCCAGCCAGCGGGTCCGCGCCGACCGCGCCCCGGTGGTCCAGGTTCAGAAGGATCTCGAGGCCCTGCCGGACGATGCGGTGGGACTTGCGGTTCCGGATATCGACGACGAAGCCGACGCCGCAGCTGTCATGCTCGTTGCGGGGGTCGTAGAGTCCCTGCTTGGGCGGCAACGCAGACACGATATGTCACCTCCGCAGGTTTCGTTCGCAGGGAGCCGCAGCCTCTCGAGCCGGGTGGGCACCGCCCAAAGGAAAGCCGATATAGAGCATTGCAGGGCCGGGTAGAAGACGGCGGGACGGTTGGTCGCAACGCTTCCATGGCCGGAAGCGCGCCTGGCGGTATGCGGTTAGGATGGGCCGGGTTCGACCGGCCGGGGCAGGGGCATGGCGGAACGCATTCTGATTACCGGCGGGGCGCAGCGCCTGGGCCTCGCATTGGCCCGCGCGATGCTGGCGGCGGGGCACCGGGTCGCTGTCCATACGCGCCGCAGCGCGCCGCCGGCGGGTCTGGATGCTGTCGTTTTGCGAGGCGATCTGGACGATCCATCGGCGCCCGCGCGGATTGTCGAAGAAGCGCAGGCGCGGCTCGGCGGGCTTTCGGTGCTGGTCAACAACGCCGCGCGGTTCGAGCCGGACCGGATCGGCACGCTCGACGCCGCTTCCTTCGATGCGCATATGGCGACCAATCTGCGCGCGCCGCTGCTTGCGATCCAGGCTTTCGCCGCCTCGCTCGGGGCCGGCGGGACAGGGCTTGCCGTCAATATCGTGGACCAGAAAATCCGCCATCCGGGCGCAGGCTACCTGTCCTACACACTCAGCAAGATCGCTCTGGAGGGCGCCGTCAGGGCGCTGGCGGCCGAACTTGCGCCCGGGCTGCGGATCGCGGCGATTGCGCCTGGCATCGTCTATGAAAGCGCCGGCATGGAGCCCGGACGGCTGGAGACGCTCGGTGCGCGCCTGCCGCTCCGGCGCGCGGTGCGGCCGGAAGAGGTCGCCGCAGCGCTCCACTACCTGATCGAGACGCCCTCGGTCACCGGCGAGACGCTTTTCGTCGATTCGGGCGAAGCCTTGCGCGCGCGTTCGGTTATTCTGGGCGCGAGTTAAAAACGGGAGGGCCCGGGATGGCGGCATACGATACGGTTATTCGCGGCGGAACGGTGGTCACGGCGTCCGACATGGTGCAGGCCGATATCGGCATCGTCGGCGGGCGCGTCGCGGCGCTCGGCGAAAAGCTGGACAGCGGCGCGCAGGAGATCGACGCCGGCGGCCGGCTGGTCATGCCGGGCGGGGTGGACAGCCACTGCCATATCGAGCAGCCGGGCTCCACCGGCGGGACCAACGCCGACACTTTCACCAGCGGCTCGATTTCGGCGGCCTGCGGCGGCACCACCACCACGATCAGCTTTTCGCCGCAGGTCCGGGGCCGGGGCGTACGCGAAGCCATGGACGGCTACGCCGAACTCGCCCGCAAGTCGGTCATCGACTACTGCTTCCACATCATCGTCAACGACCCTTCCGACACGGTGATCGAGCAGGAACTCCCGGAGCTGATCGCCGAGGGCCATCGCTCGATCAAGGTGTTCATGACCTATCCGTCCAACCGGATGGACGATGCGCAACTGCTCAAGGTGTTCGCCTGCGCGAAGAAGCACGGGGCGTTCGTCTGCGTTCATGCGGAGAACCACGACGCGATCATGTGGATGACGGACCGGCTGCTGGAGGCGGGGCTGACCGCGCCGCGCTACCACGCCTGGTCGAAGCCGCCGGTGGTGGAGCGCGAGGCCGTTCACCGCGTCGTCGCGCTCGCCGAACTGCTGGACCTGCCGATCCAGGTCTTCCATGTCACTTGTGCGGAAGCCGCAGAGGAAATCCGCCGGGCCCAGGCGCGCGGCGTCAAGGTGTTCGGCGAGACCTGCCCGCAATATCTGACGCTGACTGCCGAGGATATGGACCGGGACGGCTTCGAGGGCGCCAAATTCATCTGCTCGCCCGCGCCCCGCACCGAAGCCGACCATGAGGAGATCTGGCGCGCGCTCACCGACGGGACGCTCGGCATTGTGAGCTCGGACCATGCGCCCTACAGCTTCGACGATCCGAGAGGCAAGGCGCTGCACGGCGCCAATGCGCGCTTCAGTGAAATCCCGAACGGCGTGCCGGGGCTCGAGACGCGCCTGCCGCTCGTATTCTCCGAGGGCGTCGCGGCCGGCAGGATAGGCCCGTGCGAGTTCGTGGCGCTGACATCCGCCAACCCGGCGCGGCTGTTCGGCCTCTACCCGAAAAAGGGCACGATCGCCGTCGGCTCCGACGCCGACATCGCCATCTGGGATGCGGAGCGGGAAGTCACGATCCGCAGCGAGGACCTGCACACCCTGACCGACTACACGCCCTATGAAGGCATGTCGGTGACCGGCTGGCCCGTGATGACGCTCTCGCGCGGCGAGGTGCTGTGGAACGACGGCGAGGTGACGGCGAAGCCGGGGCGCGGCCGGTGGCTGAAACGCGAGCCCTACGACTATATCCGCCCCACCGGCCGCTTCACCACTCCGTTCGACCCCGTCGCGCTCCGGAAACTCGACGAGTGAGGCATGCCGGGCATGTCGTATGAAATGCGGCTGTTCGAAGATGCGCTGTTCGGCGGCGAGGAGGTCCGGTTCGACGATCCCGCGCCGAGGGCGCTCTATGTCCCGGCCGGCAGCGTCTCCGTGAACGGGGAGGAGGTCCCGGCCGACGGAGGCGTTGTCCTGGCGGAGCCGGCGCGGCTGCGCGCCGGCGGCGGCGGCGCTGCGGTCTGGCGGTGGGAGGTCGCGGCCTCCGATGCCGATACCGCCGCATACGGCCATCGGACGGTGCTTCGCCTCACCGGCCGGATCGACCCGGCCGCCATCGCCGAAGACCTGCTGCTCCGGCTCGACAGCGTCGCCTTCCCGCCCGGCGGAACGGCTCTGCTCCATACGCATCGGGGCCCGGGAATCAGGTGCCTGCGCGAGGGGGATATCAGGATCGACACGGAAGGCCGCTCCTCTTCCTATGGGCCCGGCGGCGCCTGGTTCGAGGGCGGGCCGGAGCCTGTCTTCGCGCAAGCGTCGTTCGATGTCCCGAGCCGCTTCATCCGCGCCATGGTCCTGCCGCGGTCCCTGCTGGGGGCGTCATCCATCCGCTATGTCAGGGACGAGGACCGGGACAGGCCGAAGTCGCAGACCTATCGGGTGTTCGACGAGACGCCCATCGGTCCGGGGCCGGCATAGACGGGTTGCGCGCCAGGTCGTCGGCAAGCCGGAGGAAAAGGAACATGCGTTGCAGCGGGAAAGTCGCAATCGTCACGGGCGGCGCAACGGGCATCGGCCGTGCGGTCGCGGAGGGCCTCCTTGCGGAAGGAGCGAGCCTCGTCATCGCCGACTGCGCCGGCGCCGAGGAAGCGGCAAAGGCGCTGGGCGGCGGACGCAACAGCGTCGTCGGCGTCGCCTGCGATGTGTCGAGCCGGGATGACACCGAGGCCATGGCGGCGGCCGCGCTGGAGGCGTTCGGCCGCATAGACGTGCTCGTCAACAATGCCGGCATCTACTCCTCGCTGCAGCTTGCGCCGTTCGAGGACCTCGACATCGAGGAATGGCGGCGCGTGCTCGATGTGAACGTCATCGGGCAGGCGATGGCGACCCGCGCCGTTGTCCCCGCTATGCGCCGGCAGGGCGGAGGCTCGGTCGTCAATTTCTCGTCGGGCACGCCGTTCAAGGGCGTTCCGTTCCTGCTGCACTATGTGGCGAGCAAGGGCGCCGTGAACGCGATGACCAAAGCCCTGGCGAAGGAACTCGGCGGTGCGGGCATTCGGGTCAATGCGGTGGCGCCCGGATTCACGCTCTCCGACGGCGTGCTCGCAAATCCTCACCAGTTGGAAAAGCTCCGGGACATCTCGCTTCAGGCGCGCGTCATCCAGCGCGACCAGCACCCGGACGACATTGTGGGCGCCGTGGTGTTCTTCGCCTCCCGGGATTCCGATTTCGTCACCGGACAAACCCTCGTCGTGGACGGCGGCGCCTATTTCCACTGAACCGGATCGGCCTTCGCGAAACGGCCGTTCCTGTCAGGGTTTCCAGACGCTGCCGATTTCCGCCGGCCCGTCGGTCCTTTCCGGCAGATCGGCGAACGCCCGGCGGTCTTCGGGGCGGCGTCCCGGAGCGGCGGGGTGCAACATCTCGTTGACGATCTCGTCGGCGGACGGGACGATCCCCGCGCGTTGCAGTCCCCTGAGCAATCCGACCGTGGACAGGAGGTGCATGTTCGGAGGCTTTCCGAACACGCAGAGACTCCCGCGGTCCTCGAACAACACCAGAAGCGGGTCGCCGGACCGCAGGTAACGCTGCACGCCGCCGTCCTCGCTTATGAAGTCCACCATCGCCAACTCGCCGGCGTTCCTTTTGAGAGGCTTGCCGGCATTCCGTTTCCTGCGCTCCTCGGCGCCGATTTCGGTTTCCTCGATCGTGAAAGGCGGGCTGTGGCGCTCAATGAACGCCTTGACCTCGGCGTCCTTCCAATAGCGCGGGTCGCTCGTGACCTCGTCATAAACCGCGTCCACGATTGCGATCGGCATGTCGAGCCGCAGAAGCAGGTCGAGCCGGTCGGCAACCCAGAGGCTGTTCAGCGGCCCTGCATCGGGGATCAGCAGCGTGCAGCGCTTCACGCCGCGTTCCATATCCGGACGAACATGGCGGCCTGGTTTTCGAGCTCGTGCTCCGGCGACCAGGGCGGCGTCAGCCCCGCATCACCCAGCGCGACGAGAAGCCCGGCGTAATCCCGGACGCCGGCGTCGCGGATTGCCGCGCGCCGCGAGAGAAGCCCCGCGGCATAGGCCTGGAGAGGATCGTTTTCAGGCGTTTCGGCCTCCGCCGTAACGGCTTCCAGATGCTCCCGGATAATCGCCGTCATGCTGGTGCCGTGAGCGGCCGCATAGGCCTTTGTCTTCGCTATGAGAGAGGCTGGAAGATTGAGCGTGGTATTTCGGTTCGACATGGCCGACTCCCGATCTCTCACATATATATGTGTCAGGGTCGTCTTGCGTCAAACCGGCGGCGACCCGTATGTGCGCCGCCGGACTCGGCGCCAAGTGCCGGGCCATCGGTCGGCGCTCGCGCTGGTCGAGGCATGTCGCCATCGGGCGGGCTTTCGACTTGCTGTTGTCGGACGGTCTGCGGCCTTTTACACGCGCGGCACGGTCGCGCCGGATCGATGCAGCAGCGCGTCATCCACCTGCGCCGCGCGGCTGTCCGGATTCCGCATCGCTCCGCCTGCCATCCCGGCCGGTCTCCGCGGTGCCGGGCGCCGCCATAGCGGAGATTCTCCGGCTGCGGGCCGCCAACGCGCGGCAAACGGGCGTCGGCAGGCTGGCGGGGCCGCTGCCGCATGTGCTTGAATGACGCCTGTTTTCCCGGAACGAAAGCATGAGCCGCCATGTCCTCCGCGCTGCCTCTCGCCCATATCAGGGTCCTCGACCTCACCCGCGCCCGCGCCGGGCCGACGGCCGTGCGCCAGCTTGCCGATTGGGGCGCGGATGTGGTCAAGATCGAGGCGCCGCCCGGCGAGGACGCCCGTTCGGTGGTGTCCGGCAGCCGCCATGGCTTCGACTTCCAGAACCTGCACCGCAACAAGCGGTCGATGACGCTCAACCTCAAGGCCGACAGGGGCCGCGAGATCTTCCTGGAGATGGCGAAAGACGCCGATGTGGTGGTGGAGAACTACCGCGCGGGCGTAAAGCACCGGCTCGGTATCGACTACGACGCGGTAAAGGCTGTCAATCCGCGCATCGTCTATGGCTCGATTTCAGGCTTCGGCCAGTCGGGCCCCTACCGCGACCGGCCGGGCGTGGACCAGATCGCGCAGGGCATGGGCGGGCTCATGTCGATTACCGGCCTGCCGGGGCAGGGACCGGTCCGGGTCGGCATCCCGATCGCGGACCTGACGGCCGGGCTGCACCTGGCGCAGGGCATATTGCTGGCGCTCTACGAACGCGAGCGGTCCGGCGAGGGGCAGTGGGTGCATACCTCGCTGCTGGAAGCGCAGATCATGATGCTGGACTTCCAGGCGGCGCGCTGGACGGTCTCCGGCGAGGTGGCCCCGCAGGCCGGCAACGACCACCCGACCTCGATTCCGACCGGCGTGTTCCCGACCGCCGACGGCCATATCAATATCGCCGCTTCCGGGAACACCATGTTCGAGCGGCTATGCGGCGCGCTCGGCTGCCCGGAGCTCGTCTCCCATCCCGACTATGCCGACGACGGGAGCCGGTCGAAGAACCGCGCCGCGCTCAACAGGGTGCTGGGCGAATACACGGCCAGGCGCCCGAGCGAGGAGTGGGTGATCGTGCTGAACGAGGCGCGCGTGCCCTGCGGGCCGATCAACAGCATCGACAGGACGATGACCGACCCGCAGGTCCGCCATCTCGGCATCGAGAAGGTCATGGCCCACCCGCAGCTCGGCGATGTCGGAGTCGTCGGCCAGGCGGCGACGCTCTCGCGCAGCGGCGGCCGCCCCGACGTCCGTCTCCATACCCCCGACCAGGGCGAGCACACGGCGGAAGTGCTGGCCCCGCTGGGCTATGACGGCGCGGCGGTCGAGGCACTCCGGGCGGACGGAGTGATTTAGCCGGGGAACTCTCACCCGGCGGTTCCAGCGCGGCCAGGCGCGCTCGCCGGACTTGCCTTCCTCCCCGCAAGGGTCCTATCCGGTCTTTCCCGATGCTCATGCCGGGAGGCGCACCCGATGAACAAGCCGACGGACCCGATTGGCAATTGGAGCTTCCCTGCTCCCATCCGCTTCGGCGCAGGCCGCATAAGCGAGCTTCCCGGAGCTTGCCTCGAACTCGGCATCCGCCGGCCCCTGCTGGTCACGGACCCCGGGCTGGCGGCGCTGCCCATGGTGGGCGAAGCGGTGGCGTCCTGTGCGCAGGCGGGTCTCGCATGCGCGGTGTTTTCGGACGTGCGCGCGAACCCGGTCGAGGCCAATGTCCGTGACGGGGTAGCGGCGCTGCGGGACGGAAACCGCGACGGGGTTATCGCCTTCGGTGGCGGGAGCGCCCTCGATGTGGGGAAGGCGATCGGTCTCATGGCGGGCCAGTCGCGCCCTATCTGGGACTTCGAGAACCGCGAGGACTGGTGGACCCGGGCCGCCGAGGACGGAATTCTGCCGGTGGTCGCCGTTCCCACCACCTCGGGCACGGGTTCGGAGACGGGGCGCGCCTCGGTCATCACCGACGCCCGCGCCGAACGCACCAAGCGGATTATCTTCCATCCCCGGATGATGCCGGGCCGCGTGATCCTGGACCCCGAACTCACCGTGGGGCTTCCCGCTCACCTCACCGCGGCGGTCGGCATGGACGCGCTCTCCCACAGTCTCGAAGCCTATTCGAGCCCCGTCTTCCATCCGCTGGCGCAGGGGATTGCGCTCGAAGCCATGCGGCTCGTCCGCGACGCGCTTCCCGTCGCGGTGAAGAACCCCTCCGACCTTGCGGCGCGGAGCCGCATGCAGGTGGCGGCCGCGATGGGCTCGACCGCCTTTCAGAAGGGGCTGGGCGCCATGCACGCCCTCAGCCACCCCTGCAGCTCTCTGCTCGACACTCACCATGGCCTGACGAACGCGGTGGTCATGCCCTATGTGCTCGTCTTCAACCGGCCGGCTGTCGAGACGAAGATGGCGGCCCTCGCGCGCTACCTCGACCTGCCGGACCCGTCCTTCTCGGGCATCCTCGACTGGATCCTTGCCCTGCGCGAGGAGATCGGGATTCCGCACACGCTCAGGGACATAGGCGTGGACGCCTCGTTCGCAAGGCGCATGGCGCCGATGGCGGCGGCGGACCCGTCGGCTGCAACCAACCCGATTTCTCTCGATACAGGCGCGTTGGAGCGCCTCTACCTTCGTGCAATCGACGGCGTGCTGTAGCCGCCCGCCCTACCGCGTCGGGACGGGGTGGTCGCCGGAATAGTCGTAGAAACCGCGGCCGGCCTTGCGGCCGATCCAGCCGGCCTCGACATATTTCACCAGCAGCGGGCAGGGGCGGTATTTGCTGTCCGCCAGCCCGTCATAAAGCACCTGCATCACCGCAAGGCAGGTGTCGAGGCCGATGAAATCCGCAAGCTCCAGCGGCCCCATCGGGTGGTTCGCGCCGAGGCGCATGCCGGTGTCGATGGCGTCGACCGAGCCCACGCCCTCATAGAGCGTATAGACGGCCTCGTTTATCATCGGCAGCAGGATGCGGTTGACGATGAAGGCCGGGAAGTCCTCCGCCGCCACCGGCGTCTTGCCGAGCGAGACTGCGAACTCCCTCACATTCTCGAAGGTCCGGTCCTCGGTGGCGATGCCCCGGATCAATTCGACCAGGGTCATCATCGGCACGGGATTCATGAAATGCAGGCCGATGAACCGCTCCGGCCGGTCGGTTGTGGACGCCAGCCGCGTGATCGAGATCGAAGAGGTGTTGGACGCGACGATGGCGCCCTCGCCGAGATGCGGCAGCAGCGCCTTGAACACCTCGCGCTTCACCGCCTCGTTCTCCGTGGCAGCCTCGATCACGATGTCGCAATCCCGGAAGCCGGCATAGTCCGAGCCCGTGTCGATCCGCGCCAGCGCCTGGGCCTTCGCCGCTTCGTCGAACAGGCCCCGGCGCAACTGCCGGTCCATATTGCGGTCGATGACGGCGAGGCTGCGTTCCAGCGCCGCTTCCGCGACATCGACCAGACGCACATCGAAGCCGGAAAGCGCAGCCACATGCGCAATGCCGCTGCCCATCTGCCCGGCGCCGATGACGCCGACCTTGCGGATGCTGCTGTCGAGGTCCCTGGGCATGGCGCTCAATCGTTTTCCGCCTTGTATTCCGCGACCGCCTCGGTCAATTCCGGCACGGCCTTGAACAGGTCCGCCACCAGCCCGTAATCGGCCACCTGGAAGATCGGCGCTTCCTCGTCCTTGTTGATGGCGACGATCACCCGGCTGTCCTTCATGCCGGCGAGATGCTGGATGGCTCCGGAAATGCCCACGGCGATGTAGAGGTCGGGCGCCACCACCTTGCCGGTCTGGCCCACCTGGTAGTCGTTCGGCACATAGCCCGCATCCACTGCCGCGCGCGAGGCGCCGACCGCCGCGCCCAGCCGGTCGGCGAGCGCCTCCAATATGTTGAAGTTCTCGCCCGAGCCCATGCCGCGCCCGCCGGAGACGACGATGCCGGCGGTGGTGAGTTCCGGACGCTCGGACTTGGTGAGCTGGCGCCCGACAAAGCTCGAAAGCCCGACGCCGCCTTCGCCGCCGACCGCCTCGACCGGCGCCGAGCCGCCTTCGGCCGGAGCCGCATCGAACGCCGTCATGCGCACAGTAATGAGCTTGACGGGATCGCCGGACTGGACCTTCGCCATGGCGTTGCCGGCATAGATGGGCCGCACGAAAGTGTCGGCCGACACGACTTCCGTGATGTCCGAAATCTGGGCGACATCGAGCAGGGCCGCGGCGCGGGGCAGGATGTTCTTGCCGTTGGCGGTGGAAGGCGCCAGCACATGGCTGTAGCCGCCGGCGAGATCGACCACGAGTTTCGCCACATTCTCCGCGAGCGCATGCTCATAGGCCGCGTCTTCGGCAACCAGCACTTTGACGACGCCCTCGACCCGGGCGGCGGCTTCGGCGGCGGGGCCGCAGTCCCGGCCGGCCACCAGCACATGCACATCCGTGTCGATCTCGGCCGCTGCGGCGACGGCGTTGCGCGTGGCCGCCTTCAGCGCGGCGTTGTCGTGTTCGGCGATGACGAGGACACTCATGGGATCAGATCACCTTCGCTTCGGTGGAGAGCTTCTGCACGAGTTCCTCGACGGTCTCGACCTTCACGCCGCCGGCCCGCTTCTCCGGCTCGCCGACATGGAGCACCTTGAGGCGGGGCGCGGTATCGACGCCGAGCTCCGCCGGCTCCATGCGGTCGATGGGCTTGCGCTTCGCCTTCATGATGTTGGGCAGCGAGGCATAGCGCGGCTCGTTGAGGCGCAGGTCCACCGTCACCACGGTCGGCAGCGTCACCTCGACCGTCTCCAGCCCGCCATCGACCTCGCGGGTGACGCGGGCCTTGCCGCCGTCTATCGCGACCTCCGAGGCGAAGGTCGCCTGCGACCAGCCGAGCAGGGCGGAAAGCATCTGGCCCGTCTGGTTGCAGTCGTCGTCGATAGCCTGCTTGCCGAGAATAACCATGCCCGGCTCTTCCTTCTCGCAGATCGCCTTCAGCATCTTGGCGACGGCGAGCGGCTCCACCTCGTCTTCGGTGACGACCAGAATGCCCCGGTCCGCGCCCATGGCGAGCGCGGTGCGGATGGTCTCCTGGCACTGCTGCACACCGATGGAAACCGCGACGATCTCCTCGGCCGCGCCGCTTTCCTTCATCCGGATGGCCTGTTCGACGGAAATTTCGTCGAACGGGTTCATCGACATCTTCACATTCCGGGTCTCGACACCGGTGCCGTCCGGCTTCACCCGGATCTTCACATTGTAGTCGATGACGCGCTTGACGGGGACGAGGACCTTCAAGGGGACCTCCGCAGACTCGGGTTGAAGGGCAAGGGCGGCTTTTAGGGTTCGGGCGCCGGACAAGTCAAGCGGCGCGGGGGCTTTTGCGGTGCAGCATTCCGCCGCGTCAGGCGCGCTCGCCTCCCGGCAGGCTGTCCGGCCAGATGGCGGCGGGTCCCGTGCCGGGCCAGCCGACGGGACCGCCGGCCTTCATGGCGGCCTCGACGGGCGCGAGACGCTTGTCCCAGAGCGCGGCGACGATGCGCCGCCCGGTGAAGCCGTCGGAAATCTCCGAGGCGAGAAAGCGGACCGGCGAAGCCATCACCGACGGAGAGAGCAGGGCGCTCCGGTCCGGCGCGCTCTCCGCCGTCACCATCGGCGTGTCCGTCGGCCCGCCGGGCGTGAGCACGTTCACGGTGATACCGGTTCCCTCCAACTCGCCGGCGAACTGGGACGACATCGCCTCAAGCGCGGCCTTCGACGCGCCATAGGGGAAGAATTGCGGCCGGAGCATGGTCGAGAGCGAGGTGGTGACATTGACGATCCGGCCCCAGCCGCGCTCCTGCATGAAGGGCGCGGCGGCGCGCATGAAGGCGAAGGGCGCGGTGGCGTGGACGGCGACGAAGCGCTGCCAGTCCTCGACCGATACCTCGCTGAGGGCGGCGAGCGGGCGCAGATGGTAGTCGGGGCGCAGCGTGCTCATGCCGATGCCGGCATTGTTCACCAGCATGTCGAGCCGCCCGAAATGCTCCGCCGCGCGCCCGACCGCCTCCGCGCACGCCTCCTCGTCGGCAAGGTCGAGCGCCAACGGCAGCAGGACGCCCTCGCCATATTGCTGCCAGAGCCGGTCGGTCAACGCCTGCAGGCGCTCTTCGTCGCGGTCCACCAACGCCAGACGGTGCCCGTCTCCGGCAAGCGCCTCGGCCATCGCCGCACCGAGCCCGCCGGCCGCCCCGGTCAGCAGGACGGCCTTGGCGAAGGCCGGGTTCACCGGGGCCGTTCCCCGTAGGAGATGGTCCGCAGCATCACCCGGCGCTCGTTCGGGTCGTAGTCGCCCGCGCCCCGGTGCATGGTGGCGCGCTCGTCCCACATCACCACGTCGCCGTGGCTCCAGCGGTGGTGATAGACGAACTCGTCCCGGGTGGCGTGGTCGAGCAGGCCGTTCAGCAGCGTCTCGCCCTCCTCGCCCTCGACCTCGACGAAGCCGAAGGTGTGGATAGCGTTGACATAGAGCATCCGGCGCCCGCTCTCCGGATGCGTGCGCACGACGGGGTGATGCACCTCCGGCAGCGTCCCCTCCTGGTAGTCCTTGAGCGGAAGCGCGCCGGTTCCGCCGGGGCCGGCGCCGTAGAAATGCCGGCCCGTCAGCCCGTCGATCCGCTCCCGCACCTCGTCCGGCAGCGTCTCATAGGCGCGGATCATGTTGCAGAACACAGTGCCGCCGCCCTTCGACGGGATTTCCCTGGCGTGCAGGATGGCGACCGCCGGCGGGCGCTCCTCGAAGGTGCCGTCGGAATGCCAGGTCGTCGCGCGCTTGTAGCCGGCGGGATCGAGCGAGCCGTCCTTGTTCACATTGGTCAGCCACGATACCTCCGGCACCTCCTCATGGCGGTAATCGACCAGCACATGAAGCTGGAGCGGACCGAAGCGCTTGCCCAGCGCCGCCAGGCTGTGCGCGTCGAGGTCCTGGTCGCGGAAGACGAGAACCGGGTTCCGCCAGAAATTCTCCTTGATCTCGTCGAACACGTCCTCGGCGATCGGCTCCGACAGATCGACGCCGGTCACTTCGAGCCCGAGCGCGCCGCCGAGCGGTCGGGTCTGAAGCTGCTCTGCCATGTTGCTGTCTCCCGGTTGTTCCTCGTTTCCCTCGCCAAACCTCAGGCGAAGCCCGCCGACGCGCTCATCGCGATGGTGCCCTCCGGCGTCACCGCCCAGACCTCGCAGCCGCCGTCCACCGGCTTGCCGACCAGCCGCACCGGCCCGTCGATGAAGAGCGGGGCGCGCGCCCGCATGTCGAAGGAGGTCATGCGTTTCGGCGCCATGCAGTCGCGGGCGAAGTTCATCAGGTAGGACTGCGAGAGCGGCCCGTGGACCACCAGCGCCGGATAGCCCTCCACTTCCTTTGCCCAGACGGCGTCGTAATGGATGCGGTGGGAGTTGAAGGTAAGCGCCGAGAAGCGGAAGAGGGTGACCTCGTCCGGGCGCTCCTCAGCCTCCCAGACGGTGTCGGCCGGCGGCGCGGCGCGCTTCGGCGCCCTGTTTGCGGCGCCGGCGGGCGTCTCCTCGCGATAGACCGTGTCGCGCTGCTCGACCACCGCCAGGCCGCGCGGCGTGGAGATGCGGCTCTCGACGGTCGCGAAGGCGAGGCGGCCGGTGCTGCCGTCCTTGACGGCGAGCTCCACAAGCTCCGTCTCCCGATGCAGCCGGTCGCCGATGCGGATCGGCTCGTGGAAGGCGAGGCGCGTGCCGGCATACATGCGGCGCGGGAACGGCATTTCCGGGATCACGCCGGAGGAGGCGGGCGCGCCGTCCGGCCCCAGCTCCGCCTGCTCGAAGCGGGGCAGGAAGTAGAGCATGTGCCAGCCGGCCGGGATCGCGGCGCCGTCCTCCGGCTCCAGGTCATGCCGTCCG
>JAJECF010000197.1 GCA_022822125.1 Alphaproteobacteria bacterium | reverse complement strand
CCGGAGCGGAGCGGAGAGCCGGGGCCCATCTCCCGCCGTTGCGGCATGCAGGACGGTCCGGAGATGGGCCCCGGATCAAGTCCGGGGCGACGATGTGAGGCTTGACGCGCTTTATGAGTCCATAGTCGAGGCCGCTGGTATTACGACTTGACGGCGGCGGCGAACAGGCGACTGTCGCGGCTCCGCCTTGCGCTTTCAGGAACGGCCCCATGCACGAACCCGTCTTCATTCCGCTGCCCGGCTACCGGGAATATCCCGAGGACGAGATGGCGAGGCGGGCGCGCGGCTTCCATGAACAGATGCAGCGCCGGCGCACCGTCCGGGACTTCTCAAGCCGGCCCGTGCCGCGCGCCGTCATCGACGACTGCCTCGGGGCGGCGGCGACCGCGCCCAGCGGCGCGAACCTGCAACCCTGGCATTTCGCCGTGGTGGGCGACCCGGAGACGAAGCGGCGCATACGGTTGGCCGCCGAGGAGGAGGAGCGCGAGTTCTACCGCCACCGGGCGCCGCAGGAATGGCTGGATGCGCTCGCCCCGCTCGGCACGGATGAGCGCAAACCGTTCCTGGAGCGCGCGCCCTGGCTGATCGCGGTCTTTTCGCAGAGATACGGGCGGCTCGCCGACGGCCGCCGGGTCAAGCATTATTACCCGATGGAGTCGGTCGGGATCGCGACCGGCATGCTTATCACGGCCCTGCACATGGCCGGGCTGGCGACACTGACCCACACGCCGAGCCCGATGAAGTTCCTGAACGACATTCTTGGCCGCCCGAAGACGTCCGAGCGCCCCTTCCTGCTGCTGGTCGCCGGCTATCCCGATGAGAACGCGACGGTGCCGGACATCGGCCGCAAGCCGCTGGGCGAGGTGGTGACTTACGTCTGAGCGCGGATGAGCGTGGCTCCCCGTCCGCCGTTCCTTTGACCCCGAACAGTCCTCATCCTGAATAGCGGCTGCGTCAGCGGGCCCTCTCCCTTCCTCATCCTGAGTAGCGGCTGCGTCAGCCCCCCCATCCTCATCCTGAGTAGCGGCTGCGTCAGCAGTCGCGTATCGAAGGACGCACCGACGCTCAGGACAGGCTCCCCCTTCGACAAGCTCAGGACAGGCCCCTTCGATACGCGGCTGACGCCGCTACTCAGGGTGAGGAAAGGGGGGGTGGCGGTCCTTCGATACGCCGCTTCGCGGCTACTCAGGATGAGGAGCAGGGGGAGCCGCCGCGCCTCCGTTCCCTTCATCCTGAGTAGCGGCTGCGCCAGCCGCGCCTCCATCCCCTCCTCATCCTGAGTAGCGGCTGCGTCAGCAGTCGCGTATCGAAGGACCGTCGCCCCTCACCAGCGCGCGGCGGCTTCCACCCCCATCCGGTGTTCCGCCGGGGCCGCGTCGCTCTCCCGCCTTGTCGCCGTCACGCCGAGGGAGAGGGCGTTCGCGCCCGTTGCCGGCGCGAGCCGCCAGCCGAGCGTGTAGTCGCGCGCGCCCGCAGCAAGCCCGAGGCCCAGATGCGGGCTGCCGGTGAAGCGGCCGCCGAGCGCCGGGAAGCCCCAGGCCGCCTCGGCCTGCCAGCGGCTCTCCAGCCTGCCGCCGCCATCGCGCGCCTCCAGAGGCTCCGGGGCGAACAGCGCATCGAGGCCGCCCTCAGCCTGCCCGCCCCAGTCCTGCCTCAGGGTCAGGGACAGGCCGCGCTGCGTCGCCGGGTCGGGATCGAAGGCCAGCGACACGGCGAAGCCCCGGTCCTCCAGTTCGTCCGCATCATGCGCCGCGAGCGTGCGGCCCGAGAGGTCGAGCGCGAGGCCGAGCGCCGGGTCGCTCCAGGCGAGCCCGCCGCCGAGCTCCACCCCGAACCCGGTCTCGGCGTCGCCGCCGTCATGGCGCATGCCAAGCTCCAGCTTCGGGGTCAGATGACCGCCGCCTTCGAGGTTCGTTCTCCAGCGTCCCTCCAGTCCGAGCCGGAGCCGGGTCACATCGGAGTCGGACGCCGCAAGCTCATGCGTCCTGTCCGAGCCTGTCCCGGCCCACAGGGCGTCGGAAGTCAGCGCCAGCGCCGGGCCGCTTCCCTCGACGGGCGGAGGCAGCAGGTCGCCCCGCATGCCCATCGCCGCCATGCTCCAGGAGATACCGGCCTTGAGCGCGCCGCCCATCTCGGGCTTGAGCGTGACATCGCCCGTCCCGTGGCCGAACGCGCCCCAGAGCCTGAGCCTCTCCGAAGCCTGCACCGCCGCATAGGGGATCGCCGCCGCCAGCGTCGCTTCCACCTTGCCGTCGCCTTCCGGCACCACGCCGTTGCACAGGACTCTCCGCGGCTCGCCCAGGCGCTGGAGACAGCGCACGGATCCGGTGCCGCTGTCGGCATAGCCGCCCTCGCCGCTGCTCTGCATCAGCGCCATGCCGACCAGCCAGTTGTCGCGCGCATAGTCCGCGCCCAGCATGGCCGTCACGGCCTCGCCGTCGAGCGAGAAGGTGCCCTCCCTGCCGTCGAAGGAGGACTGCGCCGCCCGGCCCCAGAAGGCCATGCTGCCGCCGCTCGCATCCGCCGCCCCCGTCGCCGTGAAGCTCGACCCCAGCAGGGCCTCGCGCACGGTCATGCCCTGCGCCCCGGCTTCCGTTTCGCCGAAGCCGGGGGCGTCGGAGAGGCCGCCCGGCGCCTGCGGCCCGGAGGCCGCGGCAGGCGCTCCGGGAGCCGGCGCCCGGCCGGCAATCGCGCCCTGCACGCCCGCCTCGCGCGGCGCCGTCATGCGGCCCGATATGCCGTCAAGCGCCTGCTCCGCCGCCATGCGCCCGAAACGCGCCAGCCATGCCGCCGGCATCGGGTCGTCATTGACGATCGTCATCACGCCCACGCCGTCGGCGATCACAGCGCCGCCCTGCGGGGCCAGCAGTTCCACCTCGAAGGTCTCCGGGTCCTCGTCATGGCTGTCGTCGATCAGGTCGATCCTGAACTCCCGCTCGGTCACGCCCGCGGGGAAGACGATCCGCGTGCCCCAGCCCATGCCCCGGTAATCCACGCCGTCGCGCGCCGACACCGGGCTCGATTCCCGGGTATGCACCCACACCGACACGTCGCGATCCGAGGCCGGGCTCAACCGGATGGTGTAGAGAAGCCACCAGTCGTTCTCATTCCCCTCGGCATCGTCCACCGAGAAGGCCGGCGCGCCCGCCGCATCGTCGTCCGCCACCGAAACCGAGGCCGTGTCGTCCGGAGACGCCGCCACCGCATAGCCGCTGCCGGCGGCAAGGGCGGCGGTGACCAAGCCGTCGGGTTCGTCCGCCATGTCGTTCACCGTCGCGACCTCGAAGGTCACGCTGCCCCCGGTCGGGATCACCACCTCCCGCGCGCCGGTCTCGCCGGACGCGGCGTAATCCCCGTTCTGGCCGATCGTCAGCGCCACGGTGAGCGGCGCGGCAGGCGCGGGGATCGCCGTGACCGTGAACGCGGCCGGGCTTCCCTCCGTCACGCCCCCCGTCATCCCGGCGCCGGCGGCGATGCTCACCACCGGACCGTCATCGTCGCTCACCGCCACCGCCGCCGTGTCCGGGCTGCCGACCGTGTAGCCGGCGCCGCTCGCAATCGTTGCCGACACGCTGCCGTCGGGCTCGTGGGTATTGTCATTCTTCGTGGCGAGCGTGAGCGTGGCCGAAGACTGGCCCGCCTGGATCGTCACCGTCCGCGTTCCTTCATTGTCCTCGGCCAGGAAATCGCTCACCGCGTCGTCCTCGACGGCAAGCGTCACCGTCAGGTCCGAAGCCGGCGCCGGATTCGCCGAGACGGTGAAGAGCGCGTTGCCGCCCTCGGCGATATCGCCGCCGCCCGCGACCGTGATCCCGGGACCGGCCTGAACGGAGGCGTCCTCGGCTGCAGGAGCCTTGTCCAGGCACCGGAGCGCCGTCGCCACCGGGTTCCAGCGGCTCGCCTGGAACTGGTCCGCATTCTGCTGCGCCTCGGCGGCGGTCAGCGGCGTATAGCCGTTGTCGTCGCCGAAGGCCGCCAGCGCCTGCTTCCAGCGGTCGACATGCGCCGCGCCGTGATGCGCCTCCCCGGCATAGCGCCTCACATCCGCCTCGAGGCCGGGCGAAACGCAGGCCTCCTGTGTGTTGCCGCCCTCGATCGTCACCCGCGTCCGGCACATATTGGCCGAGGAGCAATGGGCCGCCGCGGCGTTGAACGGGGCGCTGCCGATGCCGGGGAAGCCCCGGTCCGGGTCGCCGATGTAATTGGAAGTGTCCCAGAGGACATCGAAGGTCTTGCCCCGGGAGCCCGGGCATAATTCGATCTTCAGATCGACCGTGTCGGCATCAAGGTCCTGCACCTTGCGCACCACAGGTCCGTTGACCACCTCCCCCGGAGTTCCGGTGCCGGTGACGGCGCGGTCGATCAGGTCGGCGTCGGGATCCCCGCAGTCGAGCCCGCCCCTGGCCGTCCCGTGCTCCGTGTCATACTGGAACGCCACATCGACGCCGTGGCCCTGCAGGCCCGCCGGCACGGTCAGCCTGATGGCGCTGTCGGCGCCCGCATATTCGACCGTCGCCGCCGCCGGGGGCGTCACCCCGCCCACCCGCTCGCGGATCGTGACGACGGCCATGAGGGGCGCGCCGGGAACCACGCCGTCCGGGACTCCCGCTTCGGGAATCGTCACCGCGAAGGTTTCGTTGGCGTCCTTCAGCTTGTCCGCCATGATCGGAATGCGCACGATGGCGCCCGTCCCGCCCGCCGGGATCGTCACCGTGCGCACATTGCCGTTGTAATCGGCGCCGCTCGTGGCGGTATCGCCGGACCGGCTGGCGATCCGCACAGGGACGGTCGTATCCACAGCGCGGGCCTCGGACAGGCTGACCTTCACCTCGAGCGTCTCGCCCTCGACCGCCTCGTAACGCG
>JAJECF010000021.1 GCA_022822125.1 Alphaproteobacteria bacterium | reverse complement strand
ATCCTGAGTAGCGCCCGCCTGCGGGCGCGTATCGAACCTCATCCTGAGTAGCGGCTGCGTCAGCAGGCGCGTATCGAAAGCCTGTCCTGAGCCTGTCGAAGGGGACGTCCCTCGCCGTCCGGCCCCCTCGATACGCGGCTGGCGCCGCTGCTCGGGATGAGGACAAAGGACCGGGGCTACGGCAGGGAGGCGCCGCGCCATCGGTTCCGATCAACGACCGTTGTTATCAGCCAACGAATTGAGGGCTCCCTGTCGCCGGGTTTCGGCCGCACCGGGCGCCGGATTGCAGTCCGGGATGACGAATCGGATCGGGACCCCGGAGCTTTGTAAATCCGGACGGGGCCGTTACGCCGGGCGGGCGTATCGGGCTATGCTGCCGCGCGACCGGCCCGCAATGGAGGATCGAAGGACCCATGCCCTACGCAACGACCGATGACGGAGTGCGCCTGTATTACGAGGAGGCCGGGTCCGGGACGCCGGTCGTCTTCGTGCATGAGTTTGCGGGCGACATGCGCTCCTGGGAGCCGCAGATGCGGCACTTTGCGCATCGCTACCGGGCGCTCGCCTACAATGCGCGCGGCTATCCGCCCTCCGAGGCGCCGGAGGACCCGGCACGCTACGGCCAGACGCGCGCCGCGGACGACATTGCCGCTGTCATGGACGCTGCCGGCATCGACCGGGCGCATATCTGCGGGCTCTCCATGGGCGGCTTCGCCACGCTGCATTTCGGCTTTCGCCATGCCGAACGCGCGCTCTCGCTGGTCGTGGCCGGCTGCGGCTACGGGGCGGAGCCCGACAAGCGCGCGCAGTTCAAGGCCGAGGCCGAGGCTACGGCGGCGCTGATCGAGCGGGACGGCATGGACGCCTTCGCCGACATCTACTCGAAGGGGCCGACCCGCGTGCAGTTCGAGAACAAGGACCCGCGCGGCTGGCGCGAGTTCCGCGACCAGCTTGCCGAACACTCGCAGGCCGGCGCCGCCGCCACCATGCGCGGCATCCAGGCGCTCAGGCCTTCGCTCTACGACCTTATGGACGAGATGGCGGCGCTCCGCCTGCCGACCCTGGTGCTGACCGGCGACGAGGACTGGCCCTGCCTGCTGCCGGGCGTGCTGATGAAGCAGACCATTCCCTCGGCGGCGCTCTCGGTCATGGTCAATTGCGGCCACACCATCAATATCGAGGACCCGGACGAGTTCAACCGCATCTGCGGGGACTTCTTCGCCCAGGTGGATGCCGGCCGCTGGCCCGAGCGCGACCCGCGCGCGGTGACCGGTTCGATCCTCGGCGTCGAGGCGAAATAGAGCGCGAGGCCGGCGCTCCGATTTTCAGGAAATAATTCCTAAAACCGGTTGAACCCCGGAAAACCATGCTACAATAAGGAAAAGAGTCCCGCTGCTTGGAGAACCGGGTGGCGGGACGAGAAAATGAAGGCGAATCGAGAGGACCGCCTATGCCCGAACAGGTCATACCAACGGCACCGGGTTGAAATTCACAGGCAAATACCGCCCGGCGCCCCCGCCTCTCCTCATCCTGAGTAGCCGACCGGGATGAGGACAAAGGACCGGGACTACGGCAGGGAGGCGCCGCGCCACCGGTTCCGATCAACGACCGCTGGTATCACAGGATATGTGCCCTGCGCATGTGGATCATGACATATCATGACATGTTCGGCGGGCGTTCCCATCATGGCGGCAGGCTCGGAGGTCGGGGCGACGGTGAAGCGGCTCCTGCTTGCGGCCGCCGGCATCATGCCCGAATCGACGACCTCTCATGCGCCTTCTGCATGGCCGACCATGACATCGCATGACACATCATGACATCCCCGCAGGGCTGCCCGCTCCAACCCCTCCTCATCCTGAGTAGCGGCTGCGCCAGCAGGCCCCGCCCCCTCCTCATCCTGAGTGGCGGCTACGTCAGCAGGCCCCGCCCCCTCCTCATCCTGAGTAGCGGCTGCGTTAGCAGGCGCGTATCGAAGGACGCCCCGCCGCCCGGGACAGGCCCCTTCGACAGGCTCAGGACAGGCCCCTTCGATACGCCGCTTCGCGGCTACTCAGGGTGAGGAGGGGGAGACGCGGCTACTCAGGGTGAGGAGGGGGAGACGCGGCTGCTCAGGGTGAGGAAGGGGGAGGCGCGGCTACTCGGGAACAGGGAACAAAAATGGAACACGACCATGACATCGCATGACACATCATGGCGCACCTTCGGTGCTAACTGACTGACATGATTATGGATTTTTCCCGTTTCCGGTGCAACCGGGCGCGTGATCGAACCCGGCCCTGCACTCAGGTGCAACCGATCGGGGAGCCGCAATCGTGGCAGCCATCCGCCTCACCCAGCGCCGGGTCGATACCCTCCGGCCCCGCAAGTCCGTCCGCAATGTCAGGGATGCCGAACTGAAGGGATACGGCGTCCGCATCATGCCTTCGGGCAGGAAGCGATACTTCATCCACAGCCAGCACCGGGGCCACCGGGTCTGGAAGATCGTCGGCGATGCGGCGGTCATGACTGAGGCCGAGGCGCGCGCCCGCGCCCGGTCCATGCTGGCCGCCCTGCGCGACGACAGGGATATCGAAGCAGACCTGTCCGGCAATGCGCTCTTCGAGACCGTCGCCGAAGAGGTCTTTGCGCGCTACGGCAGGCGCTGGAAGCCGCGCACGCTCGCGGCCAACCGGCGCTATCTCCGCGACCAGATCCTGCCCTTCTTCGCGGGCCGGCCTGTCGCGGAGATCGACCGCGAGGAGGTGCAGCGCTGGTTCCGCTCGCTGTATGCGACACCGGCGGCGGCAAACCGTTCGGCGCCTGTGCTTTCCGTCATCATGCAGCAGGCCGAAGCCTGGGGGTATCGTCCCGACGACGGCAATCCCTGCAAGGGCATCAGGCGCTACCGGCAGAAGCGGTCGGAACGCTTCCTGTCTCCCGACGAATACCGCCGCCTCGGTGCGGTGCTGGACCGGCATGAGGCGCGGCAGCCCTTCCGGGTCGCAGCCTTGCGCCTGCTTCTGCTGACCGGCTGCCGGAAGTCGGAGATCATCGGCCTCGAATGGCGCTTCTACCGCGACGGCAGGCTCTACCTCGCCGACAGCAAGACCGGGCCGCGCACGGTATGGCTGTGCAATGCGGCACGGGAGGTTCTCGACGGGCTGCCGCGTTCGTCGCGCTTCGTGTTCCCCATCGCAGGCTGGAGCGCGCCCT
Source organism: Alphaproteobacteria bacterium (assembly GCA_022822125.1). The sequence continues at coordinate 2,853 of JAJECF010000021.1, read as the reverse complement.
GGGGCTGGCTGGATGGCTTCTGGATGCAGTTGCGCGCCGAGGCGGGCCTTGAGGATGTTCGCCTTCATGACACCCGCCATTCCTTCGCCAGCATGGCGTTGTCGAGCGGCGAGACGATCCGCACGGTGGGGCGGCTCCTGGGCCATGCGAATGCGGCGACCACGCTGAAATACGCGCATCTGTCCGACGCGACAGTCAGGGAGACGGTCGAGACGCTGGCGCCGTTGCTGTCGGGAGCGGCGTCATGACCGAAAGAGCGAGGAAGGTCCGCCTGACGGATGCTTCGGTCCGCAGACTGCGGCCGGCCGCGACGGAATACATCGTCCGGGACAGCCGCCTTGCCGGGCTGGGCGTGCGGGTCCGTCCTTCCGGGCACCGCAGTTTCGTGTGGCACGGGACCGTGGACGGCAGGGCGGTGCGGACGACCATCGGCCCGGCCCGGCTGATGACGGTGGAGGAAGCCCGCAAGGAATGCCGGGCCATACAGGACGGCGCCCATCCGCAGATTGGCGGAGAAGGCGCGAGGCGGGCTGCGGTTCCCCTCTTCCGGGAGTTCGTCGCGGAAGGCTGGCTGCCTGCCCGCGGCTGCGACACGCCCTGGCGCAAGCATTGCGAGCGCATGGTGCGGCGCCGGCTTCTGCCCGCCTTCGGCGCGCTGCGCCTCGACCGCATTGGCAGGCCCGTGATCGAACGCTGGTTCGACGAGCTCAGCCGCAAGACGCCGGGCGCGGCCAACATGGCGCTCGGCCTGCTGCGCCGGATCCTGGCGGCGGCCGTCGCCGCCGGTCATGTGCAGCACAACCCGGCGCAGGACATCCGCATGAACCCGGGCAGGAAGATGACGCGCTTCCTGTCGGCGGAGGAGATCGCCCGCCTTCACCGGGCGCTTGACCGGCTGGTGGAGGAACGGCCCTCGCGGCAGGCGCAGGCCGACATCATCCGCCTGCTTCTACTGACCGGCTGCCGCAAGAGCGAAATCCTCAGGCTGCGGTGGTCGGAGGTCGACGGTGACAGGATCAGGCTGGCGGACGCGAAGACGGGACCTCGCACGGTGTGGCTGAGCGAGGCGGCGCAGGCCATCATCGCGCGACAGCCGAGGACGGGACGGGCATATGTCTTTCCGTCTCCCCGAAATCCGGCGGGACCGCTGTCCCACAATCTCCATTTCTGGCTTCGGGCGCGCCGGGAAGCCGGTCTTGAGGATGTGCGCCTGCACGACCTGCGCCACACGGTAGCGAGCCAGGCCGTGGCCAAGGGCGTAGCGCTACCCACCGTCGCCCGCATGCTCGGACATGCGCAGCCCACCATGACGCTCAGATACGCCCACGTCGGCGACCATGAAGTCGAGGCCGCCGCCGAGCGCATCGGGGCCAGTATCGCGGCGGCGATGGAATGCAACAAGTAGCAGAAATGTTTCCGACACCGCGATTGCGCCATCGCGGATTCCCCGGCGCGCCCGGACACTGAAATCTCGGCAATCCCGACATTATGAGGCAGTGCCCATGGCAACCCCGGCCAGCGGCGCGACAAACTCGCCCGTCATGGCGGATTCCGGTATCCAGACCCCGACAGGCGGCTTGCCGGCATATCCGGCGCTTGTGCACCGGATTCCGCCCCGGTAGGCTTGCCAACGCGCTTGTTCCCGTCAGCATAGCAAGCACAGCTTGGGCCGGTTTTCCTACCATCATGGACCGGCCGGGACGAACCGAGACCGCCAGAGGGGAATCCGCAATGAAGACGCTTCAAGCCGCTATTCTAGCCGCCATGATGCTGATTGCTGGTCCGGCTTTCGGGCAAACGCTTATCGGGGAATGGCATTTGGTGAAATCCTTTTGCGAAGGCGGCAGGGTGTTATCTGATTGGTCGAAAAGTAATCATCGACGGATTTTCGATGATGTAAGTAAGACTATGATTACCGATATGTCGCATATGGACGATCAATTTAAAACAAAAAACTGCGCCCTAAATATTAAGATTAACTATTCAATAACAGGCAATAAATACAAGGTAGGCCCCTTTTTGGAAGTGTCTTCTCCTAAATGTCCTATCGCCAGTAAAACCACACGGAATCTAATGAAATATTTGCCATCTCATCTAAAGGAACAATATGGGGGAAATACAGTTAGAATGACAACAAATCTCCAAAGAATAAAAGAAGGAAGCGCATCTCCAATATCATTCAAAGTCAGTAACGATAATCAGAAGCTTTGGACTTTCCTTCCTGTTGGTGAAGACGAATCTTGTTCAGGTGCGCGGTATGGCACGCAATATAAACGAATCAAATAACTTTGGGGCTTATATACCAGTTTACCCAAGGGGCCTGATGTTCGGCACAAAGTCAGCGGCCGAGGCCGTGCGAGCATCGTTGGTGAGATCCGCAACGCGTTGACCGTAGGCGATGCGCACGGCGCTCGACACAATGCCGTCGGGTGCGGGTCCCGTATAGCGATTGTAAGCGGTTGATTTATTGAGAGTTTGCGTTCGTTTCCGATGGCCTTCGGGGTCGATCGGTGACAATCGGGGTTTCGGGGTCGGGATTTGTCACGATTGCCCCCCGCCTTCGCAGGGGCAGGCCGTTTTCAGGGCCGGAAGCGGGGCCGCTCCGCCCGCCGGAGGCGGGTAGGATGTCGTTCTGAAGCAATCGCAACCACAGGAGCGGCCCCATGGCAGTTTCGCAGTCTGCATCCTGCTCGTCCATCGATCTTGCCGGCGTGCCGGCTCGGATACTGGAGGCGCTGTCGGGGCTGGTTGCGGTCTGTCGTGAGCCGCTTGCTTCCGCGCCCTGCGCGGCCGCATTCGAGGAAGCGGAGCTTCGTGTTCGGGAGAGCGTGAACGCGCTGGGCTGCGAGGTTC
>JAJECF010000116.1 GCA_022822125.1 Alphaproteobacteria bacterium | reverse complement strand
GAGGGAGCCAAGGCTCAGGGCGGCCGTGAACGCAGCGCAGGAAGGAGAGCCCGGCGAGGCGGTGGAGCTGCTCGGCGGCAGCGTGCATGAGGTTCCCTGGCACGAGCTCGGACAGAAGGCGGCCGAGACCTGGCTTGCGCTTGACGCGGACATGCGCTCACGGACGCTGCTTGTGGCGCCGACGCACGAGTTGAGGGCGGAGATCAACGCGGCCGTGCGCGAGGCGCTGGCGGCGGAAGGCGTGCTTCGGGGAAGGGCGCTCAGGATCGACCGCCTGGTCAACCTCGGCATGACGCGCGCCGAGAAGGCCGATGTGCGCAACTACCGCGAAGGCGACACGGTGGTGCCCAACCAGGACCTCGTGAACTTCCGGGTGAAGCGGGACGACGCGCTGATCGTCACCGGCACCGACGAGGATCGCGTGGTGTTGCTGCATCCCGACGGCAAACCGCGCCATGTCGCGCCGCAGCAGAAACACTACCGCTACCGTCTCGACGTCTATGAGACGCGGCCCATCGAGATCCGCGCGGGAGACCGCATCCGCTGGACCCGCAACGACAGGAGGCGGGACCTGGTCAATGGCGAGCAGTCCGAAGTCATGGCGATCGGGCGCGAGCGGGTGCGGTTCCGCCGCGCCGATGGCAGCACCTTCTCGCTTGCGCTGGACGATCCCCAGATCCGTCATATCGACCATGCCTGGAGTTCGACGGTGCATGGCGCGCAGGGCAGCACGGCGGACGGGGTGATCGCGGTGCTGGACTCGGGCCACGGGGCGCTCGCCGACCAGTCGACCTTCTATGTGGAGATCAGCCGGGCGCGGGACAGCGCCGTGGTGCTGACCGACAATTGCGAGCAGCTGGTCGAGGTGCTGGAGGCGCATACCGGCGAGCGCGCGACAGCTCTGGAGGCGGTGGGCGAAGAGATCGGCCCGGACCTCAGCGCCGTCCGTATTCCCGACAAGCTGCCGGCCTGGTCGCCGCGCCGGGAATGGACCGAGCTTGAGGAGAAGGCCCGCAATGATGGGACGATCCTCTTCCGCGTGGAGGGTTACCAGGAGTTGATCGGCAGTGCGCGGCGGCTGGACGGGCGGTTCCCGGACCTTCCCGCGCCGATCCGGGAGGTCGTCGACGGGCTGCTTGCCTATGACCGCGGCTGCCGGGAGGGCGACGGCGGTGCGGTCGAGTTCATGGGCCTTCTGGAGGTCCATTTCGGACAGCGGGCGGAACTGGAGCGCGAGGCGGCGGCGAAGGACTGCCCGCTTGCCAGCCTGGAAGACTACCCGGCCTGGCGGGAGATGTCAGAACGCCTCTCAGAGAACGGCAGGGCCCTGCTCGAAGACCTGGGCGAGCGCGCCGGCGAGGCGGGGCGGCGGATTGCCGAACGGCTGGAAGACCTCGACGCCCTGCTCGTCCTCGACGATGCGGTGCTGAAGTTCGAGACCGTCCGCGAGGACGTGAACCGCCGGGCGAAAGCGGCCGGCACGATCCCGTTCTACGCCGACGGCCATGACGAACTGTTGGAGGTCGCGCATGCGCTCTTGGAATACCGCCTGCTGCCGACCGGCATACGGGCGGCGGTCGAGGAGGTCATCGCCGGGGCCGCGGCGTGCGAGCGGCGAAGGGAAGAGATCGCCGCCTTCCGCAAGGAAACGGCCGGGCTGGTCGAGGAACATGACGAATTGGAGGTGCTGGCCGGCGACAAGCCGCCGACCGTGCTGGAGGAGTGGCGTTCCTGGACGGAGCGCGCGGAGGCGGCGGACGGGCGCTGGCAGGCCATGCTCGACGTGGCCGGCGTCTGGCGCCCCCATCTAGACCGGCTCCCGGAGGAGCGCGCCGCCATAGCGGCCGCCATCGGACGGCTGACGGCATTCCGGGGCCGGGACATGGCCTGGGAGTCGTTGGCGGCGGAACGGGAGAAGGTCGTGGATCGGGCCAGGGCCGAGCGCATTCCGCCGTTCTACCTAGAGGGCTGGGCCGCCTTCGCCGCGCAGGCAAGGGCGTTCTCCGAACTGAAGGACCTGCCAGCGGCCGCGGCCGTGCTGGCGGAACGCATCCTGGAATACGACCGCGATTGCCGCGAAGCGCGCGCCGCCATCGCCGGTTTCCTCGAAGGCGCGCGCGAGCACATGCGCCGCTGGGACAGTCTCGAAAGGCAATACAGGCGGCACGTCCAACAGAACCCGGATCTCTCGATCGCCGAGGAGAGGGACTACAGGCCGCTCTCGCAGTTCGCCAAGGCGCTGAGGGAATCGGCAGACGCCTTCCTCGACGAGAGAAACCGGCGCCGCCATGGTGTCGATTTCGAAGGGGCCCGGGACGGCGGGGCCTGCATTGCCGCCCAACTGGAGCGGCTCCGCCGGCACGAGCCGCTGGACGGGTTCCTGGATGTCATGGACAGGCTCGCCAAAGTGCGCGGCGAATCGGAGGCGGGCAATGTGCTGGCCTTCCACCATGACGACTGGCCCGGGATCGTCGAGGACGCCGAGGAGTTGCAGGAGGACCCGGAGCTCGATGAGGCGGAGCGGCGCCGGCTGCAGGCGGTGCTTGACGAGCATGCGGCCCGCGCGGCGGAATGGGAGATCGCCCGGATGCTCCTCCTCGCCCTGGACGAACTGGAGGAAGAGGAACGGGACCTCGCCGCGCGCGCCGAGAGCGAGGGGATTCCGGTAACCCTGCTGCCCGACTGGCGCAACTGCGACGATGCGAGCCGGCGTTTCGCGGCGGAGGCCGGGGCGGTGCTCGCCGACGAAGACCTCCGGCGGAACGGGCACTGGCGCAGCCGTCCCGAAAAGGAGACCCTTCTTGCCGATTTTGTCGAGACGGCGCCCGACCGCGACCGCCTTGTCGAGAGGGAGGAGGCGCTTGTCGAGGACATGATCCGCGCGGAACGGGCGCGCCTTCGCGATCCCCGGGCCGAACATGCGTTCCACCAGCGCTGGCCGCGCAAGGAAATGCTTGTCGAGGGCGACCGCCTGCGCGTCGCCTATCATCCCCGTCTGGGGCGCGGCGAGCTGATCGTGGTCGCGGCGGGACTGGCCGGCGGGCTGGCGTCGAAGGACGAACTGGAACTGGAGTGGGTGGCGCCGAAACGCGACGACCCGTATGTGGACATTCGCGCCGATGAACTCGCGAGGGGCCCTGTCCGGCGCGCGGACTGGACCCATGAGGAGTTGCGCAACGCGGCCCTGATGCGGGAGCGGCCCGTCTTGTCGCAACGCTTCTCCCGCCTGTGCAAGGGCGACGTCGTGGCCGGCGACCTGCTGCGCTGGACCGAATACGCCCCGCCCGACCCGTCGGCCGCCGATGCTCTTGCCCGAACCGGGGGCAAGGCCGTCGTGCATGTCGAGGCCGAGCTTCTCGACCGGCGCGCGGCGCTGTTGCCGGATGCGGATACCTGCGTGCTGCGCGAGACGGCGCGCTCCGACGGTTGGCCCTGCACGGAGCGCACCCTGCCGCTTGCCCGGCTGACTGTCGGGGGCTGCCTGCGCGCAACCTGGGGCAGGGAGGAAGAACGCGAGGCCTGGGCGCTTGTCCTGGGGCGCAGCCTGGGCGAAGAGCGGCAGGAACTGTGGCGGGAGGAACTGGACATCGGGCGGTCGTGGTATTGGTCCATGAGGCTCTCGCCGTGATGAACGCGGGGGACAGGTACGTGCCGGTCCGCAGGGCGCAGGGGCCCGCGCCCGGCCGGCATCGGCCGGACGGAAGTCCTCGCCGTATTCCGCGTCCGCCGGAGAAGGGGGTTCAGAACCTGTCATGGTTCTTCACCTGATTACGAAGAAAAGGGGGGACAAACCCTCCGAAATCATCCGGGCGCTCTCGGCCGAGGAGGAGGAGGCGCTGCGCCGGGTGAAGGAAGGCATCGATCGTCCCGGAGAGAATCCGGTCTTTCGGGCGACGGTCGCTTCGGCGCGGGCGGAGGACCGGTGGATCCTCTGCGACTGCCGCGAGGGAAGCCCCAAAGAGCGGGCGGTCATCACCCTGGTCAGGAAGAAGAAGAGCGGTCTGGTTCACCTGTCCAACATCCCCAGAACCGAGGTCCCGCATGTGGAGGGCTGCCTCTTCGCTCCCGGCGACGGGGCGCGCAGGAGGATGCCTGACATCGTCTTTGGCGACGTGCTCCGCCCGGTCGCGGAGCGCGCGGAGGAGGAAGGGCCGGGCCTGGGGCCGCAGCGGCGGATCGCGGGGCCCGGCACGGGCAGCCGGAGCCCGAGCCTGGCCGGCCATCTGCGCAGGCTGATGCAGGCCGCAAGCCTGCACAGGCTGAGCGTCTCCGAAGGGTTCGCGTCCCCCGGGGACTGGCTTGCCGGGCTCGGGCGCGCGGCCGGGATCTTCCGCACCCCGGAGGACATCGCGGTGTCCGATCTCCTGTTCACGGACCCGCGGACATGGGCATCGGGCCATGTCGCGAGGGTCCTGGACCGGCTCCGGGCCGAGCGGCCGAAGACGGACACGCCGTTCGCGTGGCTGTGCTGGATGGCGCGGGATATCGACGGCTGCGAGGTCAACCGGGCCCATCCGGCGCTCGGCCATGTCAGGGTGCTGACCGATGTGGTCAGCCCGACCGTCGGGCGCAACAGGGTAGCGGGGCCCTGGCTCTTCCTCGGAGAGGTCGGCCGGTCCCCGCAGAC
>JAJECF010000206.1 GCA_022822125.1 Alphaproteobacteria bacterium | reverse complement strand
CTCCACGGACCGGATCGGCGAGCCGGGCGGCACGAGGTAGGTCGCCTCGATTTCCGAGTAGGCCAGCGAGAAGGCGATCTTCTCCGCGCGCTGCGGCTCGGCGCCGATCAGCCCGATGTCCCAGGCGTCGTCGGCGGCTGCGTCCGCCAGCTCGCCGGGGGTGGCGAAGGGCACCATCTTCACCGGCAGGCCCAGCCGCTCGCCCAGCGCGCGGGCCATGTCGGGGCTTACCCCGTCAGGATCGCCCGATTCCGTGCGGCCGGTGACGAGCAGGAAGTTGGACATGTTGATGCCCGCGCGCAGCACGCCGGTCGGCGCCAGCTGCTCGGCGATATTGTCTGACATGGGACGGAGGGTTCCTTCGTTCTATCGGTTCCGGATGGGGACGCGGCCGGTCAGACGGCGCCCTTGTCGCGCAGCGCTTCCACCTCGCCGCCGGAGAGGCCGAGCCAGTCGGACAGCACCTCGTCGGTGTGTTCGCCAAGCGTGGGGGAGCACTGGACCGGCACGTCGTTGCCGGACATCTTCACGGGCCAGCCCGGCATCAGGAAATCGCCGCGCTCGGGATGCTGCACGGTCTGGAAGATGCCGCGCGCGCGCATGTCCTCGCTGTCGGAAAGCTCCTTGGAATCGAACACCGCGCCGACCGGCACGCCGGCCGCGCCGATGGCTTCCATCGCCTCTTCCTTGCTGCGCTGGCTGGTCCAGGCGGTGATCGCCTCGTCGAGGTCCTTCTGGTTGGCCGAGCGCGCGGGCGCGTCGGCGAAGCGCGGGTCGTCCTTGAGCTCCGGGCGGCCGATCACCTCGCAAAGCCGCTCCCAGTGGAGGTTCGAGGCGCGGGTGGTGTAGATATAGACATAATCATTGGGCCCGCCGGGCGCGCAGAGAAACACGTCCGAGGGCGCGCTGCCGGCCATGATGACCTCATTGCCGCGCCGGGGCGCCGCCTCGCCGGTGGTGGCCTGCACGGCGTAGGCGAGCCGGCAATAGTTGATCATCGCATCCTGCATTGCGACTTCGATATGCTGGCCCTTGCCGGTGCGCCCGCGCTGGTAGAGCGCGCCCAGGATCGAGATCGCCATATGCAGGCCGGTGCCGGTGTCGCCGATGGTGGGGCCAGGATTGATCGGCCGTCCGTCCGGGTCGCCGGTGATCGCCATGACGCCGCCCACGGCCTTGCCGATCATATCGAAGGACAGGAACTTCTCGTAAGGCCCGCCGCGCGCGAAACCCTTGACCTGGGCATAGATGATGCGCGGATTGATCTCCTTCGCCACCTCGTAGCCGAGGCCGAGGCGCTCGATCGCCCCCGGCGCGAAGTTTTCGATCATCACATCGGCCCTGGCGATCATGGCCTTCACCGTCTCCAGCCCTTCCGGGCTCTTCAGGTTTACGGTGATGCTCTTCTTGTTGGCGTTCAGCAGCATGAAATAGTAGCTGTCCACGCCCGGCCGGTCGGTGGAGGCGAAGCGGCCCTGCTCGCCGGAGCCCGGCCGCTCGACCTTCACCACGTCGGCGCCGAGCCATGCCAGCGCTTCGGTGCAGGAGGGGCCCGCCTCGAATTGCGTCAGGTCGAGCACGCGGACGCCCGCCAGGGCGCGGTTGCTGTCGTCGGTCATGTCGGTCTCTCGCGGGTTGTCAGTCTTCCTGCAGGCTCAGGCTTTCCTTGAAGCGGGCCCGGTTGGTCACATACCACTGGTTCTGCTCGGCGAAGAAGGCGGACATCTCCGGCGTCACCTGCCGGATGACCCTGCCGGGAATGCCGACCACCATGGAATTGTCGGGAATCTCGGCGTTCTCGCGCACCAGCGTCTTGGAGGCGATGACGCAATTGCTGCCGATCTTCGCCCCGTTCAGCACCACCGCGCCGATGCCGATCACGGTGCCGTCGCCGACAAGGCAGCCATGCAGCATCGCCATGTGGCCGACCGTGACATTGCGGCCGAGCACGAGCGGCGATCCGGGGTCGGTGTGCAGCACGGAGCCGTCCTGGATATTGGTCTCCTCGCCCACCTCGATGGGCTCATAGTCGCCGCGCAGCACCGCGTTCCACCAGATCGAGGCGTTCCGGGCCACGCGCACGCTGCCGATGCACACCGCATTGGGCGCGATAAAGGCGCTCTCATGCGCCTCCACCCGCCGGTCTTCGAGGATGTATTTCATGGGGCGCATTAGAGCGGGGTGGGGCAGGAGGCGCAAGCGGCAGGGCGCCGGCAACGGAACGCAGGCAACGAAATCGCACGACGAGCCGCAGCTCTTGCTTCAACAGCGGCATTGCCGCATATTGAGGGGTGATGCAGGTCTTCTCTACCCGCACTTACGAACGGGCGATTCGCAAGCTGCTTGGGGAAGAGGCCCGCAAGGAGATGGAGGAGAGTATCGTCGCCGCTCCCGATGCGGCGCCCGTCATTCGGGGTACCGGCGGTATCCGCAAGCTGCGATGGGCCGGGTCGGGACGCGGGAAGCGGGGCGGCATCCGCACCGTCTATTTCTACCATGCCGGCCCTGGCGCCATTTACCTGCTGACGGCCTACGCGAAAGCGGATCGCGAAGACCTCACGCCGGCGGACACGAGAGCGTTGTCGCGCATGGTCGCCGCGGTCAAGAAGGAGACAAGGAGACAATGACGGAGGAACGCACCGGGCTCGGGCTTGAGATCGAAACGGCTCTGGGCGAGGTTCTCGGCCATGTTCGCGGCGAGACGGCCCTGCCATGCCGGATTGTCGACGATCCCGCCGCCGGGCGGATTGCGGCGCTGCGCAAGAGGTTCCGGCTGAGCCGGCAGCAGTTCGCCGAGCGCTTCGGCCTCGATGCGCGCGCTCTTCAGGAGTGGGAACAGGGCCGGCGCGTTCCCGACAGGGCGGCGCGGGTGTTGCTCACCGTCATCGACCGCGAACCCGAGGCGGTGGTCAGGGCGCTCGGCGAAAGCGGCATTGAAGGACGGGAGGGCGGTTCCCCGGCATCGTGAGCCATGCGCCGGCCCGCATGAGCGGCGGGTGTTGGCGATTACGGCATCAGGGATGCGCAGACGGAATGGCGTGGACAAGCAAATGGCATTTGACGGCTTCGGCCGCACGCCCATACGGTGCAGAGGATGGATGTTGGAAGGAGAGACGACGTGAGCGCCGAAACCGAACGGTTCGCGACCAAAGCCGACCTGGCGTCCCTTGAGACGCGGATGGTCGACAGGATGGGGCAGCTTGAGGCGCGATTGACGCGGGAAATCAACAACCATGACTGGCGGATGATCGGCGCAATGATCGCTGTTGTCAGCGTGGCTGTCGCGGCACTGAAATTGATTCCCTGAAAGAGCGCGCCTTATGGCCGAGGCGCCGAATCGTCCGGCGGGGTCCGGGGTTGAGACGCTGCTCCGGTTCCGGTTCGGAAGACCGCGCCATGCGGAACGGGTCCTCGACACTATGTGCGGGTTCCCCGTAACTTCTCCCTCTGGATACCGCAATCCTCCATGCACCTCAGGAGTTCGCGATAGGCGCCGAGCAAAGCGCCGCGATTGGCCCAATTATTGCTTTCGTCCTCCACCAGAGGTTGGATGAAAGTCCCTCGTTCATCGATGAGACCGGCGGGATTCGCCAGATTGGCTTGGGTAGTCGGCCAGTCATAGTCGAAAACCAGTTCGAACATGCCGGCAAACGCATCTGCAGCCTTCAGAAGCTCCGTCCTCTTTATCGATTGAGTTGATTCGGGAAGGTTGGGGAACATGAGAACGCCGGTTTTTTCCTGCGTCTCGGATATTGTTTGCGGCGAAGCGCGCGCCGCGAATTTCGCGTGCCGCGCCCGCCAGTCCTGGCTTCTCAACTGATCCGCAAGCACGACGCCGGTGACAGGGCCCGATGGAGGAAGCTGCACCTCGAAGGGATAGCCCCGGACCCTGGAAGTGATCGGGCAAAACAGCGCCAGACTGCTTCTGTCGTTATAGTTCCGTGGACTCAGAACCAGAACGGGGCGGCGCCCGGCCTGCTCACGGTCCGCCTGCGGCGTGAACTCCAGCCACGCAATGTCTCCCCTGTCCGGGATGTAGTCGCCGGCTACCGCCGCTCGTTGCCTCGCGAAGGTCCCGTATCCTCTTCCGGATGCAGGTTCTCGGGCGTGATCCGGTTCACCATGTCTTCGAGGTCGTAGTGCCGTTTCCACATCACGATCCGGCCGGCCTGCACGTCCATCTCCATCGCGGCCCCTTCCGATATCCCGCATTGCTCGGCAACCGCCTTGGGGATACGCACGACCAGACTGCCTCCCCACTTCCCGACCTGCAGGTTCGTGCCCACAGGAACGCCTCCTTGTGTATCTACATTATATGTCCCTGATGGCGAAACGGCGACTATCGACCTGCGTGGATGGAAGAGGTTTCGGCGAAGACCGAGGAAGGCAGAACCCCGGGGTCCCCGCTTCGTCGATGAAGCGGACCTTCATCCAGGCCCGGAAAGCGGCTATGGCCACCGGATGGTGGCTATAGGGTCCACCGCCCGTGACGGGGCCGCCCTAACCGCCCACAATGTTGTGCTCCGGCCCGTACGGAAAGCCCGTGATGTTCTCCGCCCCGTCTTCCGTGACCACCAGGATGTCGTGTTCGCGGTAGCCGCCGGCGCCGGGCTCGCCTTCGGGGATGGTTATCATCGGCTCCATCGAGAGTACCATGCCGGGCTCCAGCACGGTATCCACGTCTTCGCGCAGTTCCAGCCCGGCCTCGCGGCCGTAATAGTGGGAGAGCACGCCGAAGCTGTGGCCGTAGCCGAATGTGCGGTTCTCCAGCAGGCCGTAGCCCTCGTAGATCGTGTTGAGTTCGGCCGCGATATCGCAGCAGCGCGCGCCCGGCCGGATAAGCGCCAGGCCGGTCTCATGGACCTCGACATTGATCCGCCAGAATCGCAGTTGCTCGTCGGAGCACTCCTCCGCGAACAGCGTGCGTTCGAGCGCGGCGTAATAGCCGGCCATCATCGGGAAGCAGTTCAGCACCATGATGTCGCCGCGCTCGATCCGGCGCGAGGTGACGGGGGTGTGCGCGCCGTCGCTGTTGACGCCGGACTGGAGCCAGGACCATGTGTCCATGAGCTCGACATGCGGCTGGCTGCTTGCGATCTCGCGCACCATCGCCCGCGTGGCGTTCAGCGCCACCTCATATTCCGGCACGCCGACGGCGATGGCCTCCACGGCCGCCGCGCCGCCCATGTCGGCGATGCGCGCGCCTTCCCTGATCCAGGCGATCTCCTCGGCGGACTTCACCATGCGCATGGCCATGGCGGGCTTGCCGGCATCGACCAGCTCCGAGGTCGGCAGCGCGCCCTGCAATTTGCGAAAGCTCTCGACGGTCAGGTGGTCGAACTCAACGCCGACCCGCCAGCCGTCGGGGATCAGCGTCTTCACGGCGGCGAAGTAATTGTCCCGGTGCCAGTCGGTATAGACGAGATTGTCGCCGAAGGTCCGCCGCCAGGGCTGGCCGCCGTCCACATTGGGCGTGATCGTCGTCTGGCTATCGTGCGTGACGACGAGGCCGAACGGGCGGCCGAAAGCGGTGTAAAGGAAGTCCGCGAAATAGGCGATGTTGTGATAGGAGGTGAACAGGCAGGCGTCGATCCGCCTCTCCGCCATATGGGTGCGCAGCGCGGCCAGCCGGCGCTCCATCTCGGCGGCGGAAAAGGTCGGGCGCGCCTTCGCGCCGTTGCGGATCGTCTTCAACTGTTCCATCGCTCTGCGTCCCGCGCCTCGGTGAACTGAGGCGGAGTGCAGCATGTTCGGAGCCGGCGGCAAAGGGCCTCGACAAGCGCCGCCGCTGCTGCCATGCCGTCGCATCGTCGCAGGGGGTGAGCCGGATGTTCGAGGAATTCGACAGCGCCCGGATGGGCCATGCCGCAGGGCTCAGCCGTAGCGGAGATGCCGCAAGCCGGGTGCTGACCGCCCGGGATTTCGCCAAAGCGGCGGCGGAGATCGCCGGGTGGGAGGGCCATGCGCCGACGCCGCTTCTGGAGCTCGATGCGCTGGCGGGCAGTCTCGGCGTCGCGAAGGTGCTCTACAAGGACGAGGGGCCGCGCTTCGGCCTCGGCAGCTTCAAGGCGCTCGGCGGGGCCTATGCGGCGCTGCTTGTGCTGCAGCGGGAGATTTCGGCGGCGCTCGGGCGGCCCGTTTCGTCGGCGGATATCCGCGAAGGCAGGCATGCGGAGCTTGCGGCCCGGATCACCCTGGTGACGGCGACGGATGGCAATCACGGCCGCTCGCTCGCCTGGGGTTGCCGGCGCTTCGGCGCGTCCTGCCGCATCTATATCCATGCCGAGGTAAGCGCGGCGCGCGCCGACGCCATGCGCGCGCTCGGCGCCGAAGTGGTGCGGATCGACGGCAATTACGACGACTCGGTGACGCTCGCGCGCGAGGAGGCGGCGGCGCATGGCTGGTTCGCGGTCTCGGACACCTCCTGGCCCGGCTACACGGAGGTCCCGCGCGATGTCATGGCGGGCTACGGCGTGATGGCGAAGGAGGTCTGCGATGCGCTGGACCGGCCGCCGACTCATGCCTTCCTGCAAGCGGGCGTGGGCGGGCTGGCGGCCGCGGTCGCCGCGGGCCTCCGGCAGCACTGGGGCAGGGAGTCGCCGCGCATCGTCGTGGTGGAGCCGGAACTCGCCGCCTGCCTGTTCGAGAGCGCGCGGGCCGGGAGCATGACGGATATCCGCATCGAAGAGGAGACGCTGATGGCCGGCCTCTCCTGCGGCGCGCCCTCCGCGCTGGCGTGGGAGGTTCTGGCGGAGGAGACGAGCGATTTCCTGACCGTGCCGGAGAGCTTTGTCGGCCCCGCCATGCGCCTGCTCGCGCGCCCGCTCGGGCGGGACCCGAAGATCGAGGCCGGTGAAAGCGCCGTCGCCGGGCTCGCCGCCCTCATCGCCGCTGCGCAGAGCGACGAGTTGCGCCGCGCGCTCGGCCTGGACGGGGAGTCCCGCGTGCTGCTGATCGGCTCCGAAGGTGCGACCGACCCGGAGAGCTACGCCGCCATCATGGCCGCACGCGGCTGAAGCCGGCCCGCCGGAGGGCCCGCGTTACGGAACGGCGGCACGACGGGCACGGGCGCGGGCGAAGGCGATCAGGACGCCGGGTGCCGCCACGGCCACGGCGATCAGCGTCAGTTCCATATGCCCGACGCCGATCATCCCGCCGCCCGGCGCGGCGAGCGTGGCCCCGCCGAGCGCGAGCGAGAGGCGCGCGGCCCATCCGAGCGGCCCGCGCCCGACATCGCCGACGCCGACCAGATAGCCCTGGAGGCCGGCGCTCACCAGCAGGATGCCGCAGACGGCCGTAATCAGCACGACGACCGTCTCTCCGGGCGCGCCCTGGAGCAGCAGGGCGGGGTTGAAGACGAAGAAGAACGGGATGACATAGATGACCGCTCCGATCCGCATCGCCTCGAAGCCGGTCTCCAGCGGCTCGCATTTGGCGACCGACGCCGCGGCGAAGGCGGCGAGCGCCACCGGTGGCGTGATGAAGGACAGCATGCCCCAATAGAGCACGAACATATGCACCGCCATCGGGTCCATGCCGATCTTGATGAGCGCCGGAGCAAGGATGATGGCGAGGAAAATATAGGCCGCCGTCACCGTCATCCCCATGCCGAGGATGAAGCTGGTGACCGCCCCCATCAGGAGCAGCACGAAGGGCGTGTCGCCAGCGAGGTTGACGAGGTCGTTGGTGATCGACCCCGTCATGCCGGTCGCCTGCAGCGCGCCGACGACGAGGCCGACCGCCGCCAGCAGCCCGGCCAGCTCCGCCAGCAGGCCGCCGGTCGAATAGACATAGGTCTTGAAGGTCGTCCAGCTCAGCCGGTGGTTGCGGTTGAACTGGTTGACGGCCAGCAGCAGCAGGGTGGCGTAGAAGGGCGCCTGGGCCTCTCGCCAGAGGAAGACCAACAGGTAGATCAGCACGCCGAAGGCGGCCACATAGTACCAGCCGTCCCGGAACACGGCGCCGAGCGTGGGAAGCTCCGAGCGGTTGAGCCCGACCAGCCGGTTCTGCGCCGCATAGGCGTCGATCTGCATGAACAGGCCGAGATAGTAGAGCAGCGACGGCACCAGCGCGGCGATGGCGACCGTCAGGTAGGATACGTCGAGGAAGTCCGCCATGACGAAGGCGGTGGCGCCCATGATCGGCGGCATCATCGTGCCGCCGGTCGACGCGCAGGCCTCGATGGCGCCGGCGGTCTTCGGGCGCACGCCGATGCGCTTCATGGCGGGGATGGTGAGCGCCCCGGTGGTGAGCACATTGGTGATCGGCCCGCCCGACATGGAGCCGAACAGGCCGGAGGAGAAGATCGCCACCTTGGCGGGGCCGCCGCGCACATGGCCGAGCAGCGCGAAGGCGAGATTGATGAAGAACTGCCCGCCGCCCGTATAGACGAGCGCATTGCCGAACAAGAGGAAGCCGAACACCAGCGTCGTGAAGGCGCGCATCGGGATGCCGAGCACGCTTTCCTCCGAATAGACGTGGTAGGACGCCGTCTCCATCACCGTGCGCTCGACGGCGGCGTCCGGCACGAGGACATTCAGATAGACCGGCAGGAAGGAGGCGATCAGGCACACGCCGAACACCGGCCAGCCGCCGGCCCGCCGCCCTCCCTCCAGAATCAGCAGCCAGAGCGCCACGGCGAACCAGGGCGCATGCCAGGGCGCGAGGAAGGTCTCGGCCCAGATTTCCTCGTTGATGGCCTCGCCGTGCCAGGTGAAATAGGCGGTCATCGCCAGCGTCAGCGCGAAGGCCGCCACGTCGTAGAGCGGAACCCGGCGGCGCGGCGCGGACTTGTAGGCCGGCATGAAGATGAACAGCATCGCCAGCATCGAGCCGAGGATCAGATACATGTATTGCTGATCGACGAGGACGTGGCCGGTGACGTTCTTGAAGAAATTCAGGCGGAATATCTGGTTGGCCGCCAGCGCGACGGATATGGCGGTCAGCAGGAAAGCGACCGAGACCCACCAGCGTCCCGGGCTGCGATAGCGGGACAGTTCGAGGTCTTCGACCTCGCCGCCGGCTTCCGCGGCCGGCGCAGTTGCGCCTGGCTTGTCGGACATTGCCCTCGCAACCCTCTATGCAGGTCGAAAACCGGACAGGGCGACCGTCGACGGAACCCGGGCGCTCCTACCCGGGTCCGGCCGACAATCCGCCCCTGAACGGCTCCGGATTACCAGGAGGTGAAGACGGGGTCGAACCCTGCGTCGCTCAGCGCCTTCGCCCGCGACGCTTGCCATTCCTTCACGAAATCGGCGGGCCCGCTGGCCACATGGGCGTCCCAGGCCGTCTTAAGCACATCCTGCCGGCGCAGCTTGTCCTCCTGGTTCGCCTGGCCTTCGGCATTCCAGGTGCCGGCTTCCTTGTAGAAGGCGATCGAGCCCGGATGCATCGGCAGGTAGAAGTTGTAAAGCTGGCGGTCCAGCGCCCATCCGTCCGCTGCCGGCGCGCCGTCCTTGTAGTCGTCGAAATGCGTCACCATCGCCTTGGTCAGGCTGTAGGCGACTTCATCGGACACGGCCGGCGTGCCGATCAGGATCGGGTAGATGCTGGCGATGGACTCCTGGCTGCCGCCCGGCACGCCGGGTCCGTGCGTGCAGATGCTCGGCACATACCAGGGCACGACCTTCTGCACGCGCGCCCAGCCCTCGCTGTCGGAGTGCGGCAGCGGCGGATGGATGACGCCGCGCGGGCTCGCTTCCATCTTCTTCATGAAGGTCGAACTCGACGAGGTGATCGAGGCGTCGATATCGCCGTCGATGATGCCGTTGATCGAGGCCGCCCAGCCGCCGACCTCGACCAGCTGCACATCGTTGGTGGTCAGGTTGGCGAAGCCGAGCAGCGCCTCGACGGCCTTCTGCAGCGCGGGCGAGCCCCGCACCCAGCCGATGCGCTTGCCCTTGAGGTCCGCCATCGTCTTCACGCCGGTATCCTTGGCGACGGCGAAGGTGGTGCAGCCCTTGCCGCGG
>JAJECF010000114.1 GCA_022822125.1 Alphaproteobacteria bacterium | reverse complement strand
GTCGAGCATGAGGTATTCATTGTCGCGATCCGCCGTCAGGGCATCGAACACCCTCTCCCACACGCCCGCTTTGGCCCAGCGTGTGAAACGCTTGTGCACCGACTTCCACTTCCCGTAGCGCGCCGGCAGGTCGCGCCAGTGCGCGCCCGAACGAAGCACCCACAGAACCGCGTTGACGAACAACCGGTTGTCCGCCCCCGAACGCCCCGGATCGCCCGGCTTGCCCAGAAGCAGGCCTTCGATGCGGACCCACTGCGCGTCCGTCAACTCATAGCGCTGCACCATCGCCAACCTCCAACCGAAAATCGGTTGGAGCGCCATGAATCACATAATCTCCTCCAAGGGAATCCTGAATGTCGATTGAACCTAAAGCCCCACCCGGTCCTTGAATTCGTACCAGCCGACCATGAGGGGCAGGAACCAGGGGCGGCCGTAATAGAGCGGACGGGTGGCGAAATCGCCGGCGGCGAAGGCCGTCTCCGGCGGGCGGTTGCCGACAATGCTCTGCGCCGCCTTCATGCCGAGCCACCGGGCCCAGACCACGCCCGAGCCGCAGAAGCCGGCGGCGTAATGCACGCCGTTGCGCACCACCAGCTTCGGCATGAAGTCGAAGGTGAAGCCCGTATAGCCGAACCAGCAATGGGTGATGCCGATGCCGGCAAGCTCCGGGAAGATCTGCGCGAGCCCGGCGCCGAGCCGTGCGGCCTTGCGCGATTCGTCGTCGGTGAGCGCGCCCGCCCTGCCGCCGAAGACGATGCGGCTGTCGTCCGGCGCAGGGCGGAAATAATGGTAGAGGTTGCGCGTCTCGCCCAGCATCCGGCGTTTCGGCATCAGCCGGTCGAGAGTGTCCTTCGGGATCGGGTCGGTCGCCACGATCTGGCTCGGGATCGGCACGATGCGCCGGCGGAGCCACGGCGTCGCGCGGCCGGTATAGCCGTTGGTCGCGACGATAACATGCGGGGCGGCGATGCTGCCGCGGCCGGTGCGGACGCGCTTCAGGCTGCTGTCGTCCTCGACCGCTTCGACAGCGGTGCGGGCATGGATGGAAACGCCGGCTTCCAGCGCCCGGTCGAGCATTCCCTGGTGGAATTTGCCCGGATGCAGCCCGCCGATGTCCTCGCGCACCATGCCGCCGTGATAGAGGTCCGAGCCGATTTCCGCATGCTGCTCCGCCTTCGGCACCATCCAGGCGCCATAGTCCAGATGGCGGTTCAGCAGCTCGCATTCGGCGGCCATCGCCTCGTAGTGTTTCGGGCGCACCGCGCCGGTGAAACGCCCGGTCGCCTTCCAATCGCAGTCGATGCCCTCATCCTCGATGAAGCGCGCGAGGTCGGCGCGCGCGGCCTGCCCCTCGGCCTCCACGGCCCTGGCCCGCTCGAGTCCCCAGGCGCGGATCATGCCGCCGAAGCTGCGGCGGAGATTGCCGCTGGCGATGCCGCCATTGCGGCTGGAAGCGCCCTCCCCCGGCCTGTCCTTCTCCAGCACCACGACCCTGCGCCCGGCCCGGGCAAGCGTCAGTGCGGCGCTGAGGCCCGTGAAGCCTGCGCCCACCACCACCGCATCGGCGCGCGCCGGCAGGTCCTCCGGCTCCGGGTCGGGACGCGGCGCAGCTTCCCACCAGAAGGGGTCGGTCTTGAGGGCTCTCTCCATCGACGGCCTCCCGTTCGCGGCGGATGGCCCGGAGGCCAGCTTGGCGGACAAACCGCCTATACACTACCATTCCCGCCAAGCCGGTCGGCGGTTGCCGGTCCGAGGCGCCGGACGCCAAACTGCCCGGGAGGAAAAGATGGAATTCGGCATCACTTTCAAGGGATTCATCGAGCCCGACCGCGCGCGCGCCCTGGTGAAGCAGGCCGAGGACGCGGGGTTCGCCTATTGCTGGTTCTACGACAGCCACATCCTCTGGCGGGAGAGCTACCCGGCGATGGCCATGTGCATGGAGCACACGAAAACGCTCCGCCTCGGCCCCTGCGTCACCAACCCGAACACGCGCGACTGGTCCGCGGCGGCCTCGCTCTTCGGCTCGCTGGCGTTGCAGTCGAACGACCGGTTCGACATAGGCGTCGGCCGCGGCGACAGTGCGGTGCGCGTGATGGGCAACAGGCCTTCCTCGCTCGCCCGGATGGAGGAGTTCATCCAGGTCGTGCGCGCGCTCGTGCGCGGCGAGGAAGTCCAGTACGGCAATGTGCCGAACCCGATGCAATTCCCCTGGGCGACGGGCTACGAGCTCCCGGTCTGGGTTGCCGCCTATGGCCCCCGGGCGCTGAATTCGGCCGGGCGCGTGGGCGACGGGCTGATCCTCCAGATCGCCGAGCCCTCGATCTGCAAATGGCTGGCCGACCAGGCGATCGCCGCGGGCAGGGAAGCCGGGCGGGACATGTCGAATTACCGCGTCATGTCCGCCGCGCCCGCCTTTTTCGGCGACAGGAAAACCTGCCGGGAAGCCACCCGCTGGTTCCCGGCAATGGTCGGCAATCATGTGGCGGACATCGTCGAGAGATACGGCACGGACCGCGAGGACATTCCGCCCGCGCTGACCGCTTACATCAAAGGCCGCAGGGGTTACGACTATTCGCGGCACGGGCAGAGCGACAACCCGTTTCTCGACTTCATCACGGACGACATCATCGACGGGTTCAGCGTGCTCGGAACGCCGGACGAGCATGTCGCCAAGCTGGAGGAGCTCCGGGCGGCGGGCGTCACCCAGTTCAACATCTACCTCGACAATGGCGACGAGGAGGGAATCATCGCCGAATACGGCCGGTCGATCATTCCCGCATTCCGGTAGTCGAACAGCGGATCCAGCCTTGCCCGGCCCTACTTTCCGCTTGACCGGCCCAAGGAGCTTGATAGCGTCCGGTTCGCCCGGCGATCCAGAGAATGAGGTGCCCATGCCCGCCCCCGGTGAGAACCTGAAAATCAACGGCGAGCGGCTTTGGGACAGCCTGATGGAGATGGCGAAGATCGGTCCCGGCGTGGCCGGCGGCAACAACCGCCAGACGCTGACCGACGAGGACGGCGTAGGCCGCGCGCTGTTCCAGCAATGGTGCGAGGCGGCCGGCTGCGAGATGGGCCTCGACCAGATGGGCAACATGTTCGCAACGCGGGCCGGAACCGACCCCGACGCATTGCCGGTCTTCGTGGGCAGCCATCTCGATACGCAGCCGACCGGCGGCAAGTATGACGGCGTGCTCGGCGTGCTCGGGGGGCTCGAAATCGTGCGGACCCTCAACGAGCTGGGAATCAGGACGAAGCGCCCGATCGTGGTCATCAACTGGACCAATGAGGAAGGGACGCGCTACGCACCGCCCATGCTGGCATCGGGCGTGTTCGCCGGCGTCCACACCCAGGACTGGGCCTACGGCCTGACGGACGCGGACGGCAAGCGCTTCGGCGACGAACTCGAGCGCATCGGCTGGCGTGGCGAGGAAGAGACCGGCGCGCGGAAGATGCACGCCTATTTCGAGCTGCATATCGAGCAAGGGCCTATCCTGGAGGCCGAGGAGTGCGATATCGGCGTCGTCACCCACGGCCAGGGGCTCCGCTGGATCGAATGCCGGATAACCGGCAAGGAAAGCCATACCGGCTCCACGCCCATGCGGATGCGCCGGAATGCCGGGCGCGGGCTCGCGCAGATAACCGAGCTGGTCCACGAAGTCGCGATGAAGCACCAGCCCAACGCGGTCGGCGCCATCGGGCATGTCGATGTTTATCCGAACTCGCGCAACATCATCCCGGGCCGGGTCGTATGCACCATCGACTTCCGCAGCCATGTGCTGGAAACGCTCGAAGGCATGGTGGCCGAGGTCATGGAGAAGGCGCCCGCGCTCTGCGAGGCGCTGGGCTGCGAAATCGAGACGGAGATCGTGGGCAGTTTCGACCCGCCCGAATTCCATCATGGCTGCGTCACGGCCGTCCGCGATGCGGCCGAGCGGCTGGGATATTCCCATATGGATATCGTCTCGGGTGCCGGCCACGACGCCTGCTGGATCAACCAGATCGCGCCCGCGGCGATGGTGATGTGCCCCTGCGTGGACGGACTGAGCCACAATGAAGCCGAGGAAATCACGCCGGAATGGGCGGCCCGGGGCTGCGACGTGCTCTTTCACGCCGTGGTGGAGACCGCGGAACTTCTGGATTGAGGCGGACCCCGGCGATTGCGGGCAGGCCGAGGCGCCGCGGCCCCCCGGGAATGAGATGTAGCGGAGACTTCGAATGAGCAAAGTCATCAAGGGCGGCACTGTCCTTACCGCCGACCGGACCTGGAAGGCCGATGTCCTGATCGAGGGCGAGAAGATCGCCGCTATCGGCGAGAACCTGGCGGGCGACGAGGTCGTCGACGCCTCGGAGGCCTATGTCATCCCCGGCGGCATCGACCCGCACACCCATCTGGAAATGCCCTTCATGGGCACGACCGCCGCCGAGACCTTCGAGTCCGGCACCTGGGCGGCGGCGACAGGCGGGACGACCATGCTGGTCGATTTCGTGCTGCCCGGCGAGGACGGCTCGCTGCTGAGCGCCGTCGATTCCTGGGACGCCAAGTCGAAGGACCAGATCTGCGTCGATATCGGCTACCACTGCGCCATCGTGGACTGGAACGAGCGGATCCACGACGAGATGGCCGAGGTCGTGAAGCGCGGCATCAATACCTTCAAGCACTTCATGGCCTACAAGGGCGCGCTGATGATCGAGGATGACGAGATGTTCGCCTCGTTCCGGCGCTGCGCCGCGCTCGGCGCGATGCCGCTCGTCCATGCCGAGAACGGCGACATCGTGGCGGCGCTCCAGGAAAAATACATGGAGCAAGGCCTGACCGGGCCCGAGGGCCACGCCCATTCGCGCCCGCCGGAGGTGGAGGGCGAGGCTGCGAACCGCGCCATCATGATCGCCGATGCGGCGGGCGTGCCGCTCTACATCGTGCATGTCTCCTGCGAGCAGGCGCATGAGGCGATCAGGCGCGCGCGCCAGAAGGGCATGCGGGTCTATGGCGAGCCGCTGATCCAGCATCTCACGCTCGACGAGTCGGAGTATTTCGACCAGGACTGGGACTATGCCGCGCAGCGGGTCATGTCGCCGCCCTTCCGCGGCAAGGCGCATCAGGACGGGCTCTGGAACGGGCTGGCGGCAGGGTCGCTGCAGGTGGTGGCCACCGACCACGCCGCCTTCACAACGGACCAGAAGCGCATGGGGCTGGCCGGCTTTCCGATGATCCCCAACGGGACCGGGGGGCTGGAAGACCGGATGCCGGTGCTCTGGACTAAAGGCGTCGATACCGGGCGGCTCACGCCCAATGAGTTCGTGGCGGTCACCTCCACCAACATCGCCAAGATACTCAATGTCTATCCGAAGAAGGGCGCGCTCGTCGAAGGGGCGGATGCCGATGTCGTGGTCTGGGACCCGAAGATCAGGAAGACGATCTCCGCCACCGCCCAGAAGTCGATCATCGACTACAACGTCTTCGAGGGCATCGAGGTCTCGGCGCAGGCGCGCTATACGCTGAGCCGCGGCGAGGTGGTCTGGGAATACGGCAAGAACTCGCAGCCCCGCCCCGGCCGCGGGCGGTTCGTGCGGCGCCGGGCGTTCCCCGCTGTCCATGAGGCCCTCGCCCGCTGGAAAGCGCTGACCGCGCCGCGCAAGGTCGAGCGCAACCCGCTGAACATCCCGAGCGGGGTTTGAGCCCGGCCGGCGCGAGACGGCCCGTTCGGACGCTTCGCGGCAGTCGCGGCGGCGGTCCGCGATGAGTCGTGCAGGCGCGATAGTCGCGTCTTCGCTCGATCTGGTCTTCCAGACCAAGAGCGGGCCCGTTCACGCGCTGTCGAATGTCGATCTTCAGGTGGCGCCCGGCGAATTCGTCAGCTTCATCGGGCCTTCGGGCTGCGGGAAGACGACGCTGCTGCGCGTGATCGCGGACCTTGAGCAGCCGACGGGCGGCGCCATCGCCGTCAACGGAATGACGCCCAGGGAAGCGCGGTTGAGCCGCGCCTATGGCTATGTGTTCCAGGCGGCCGGGCTGTATCCCTGGCGCACCATCGAGAAGAATGTCCGCCTGCCTCTGGAGGTCATGGGCTATCCGGCGCATGAGCGGGTCGAGCGGGTCAGGCGCGTTCTCGATCTTGTCGGCCTCGGCGATTTCGGCCGCATGTTCCCCTGGCAGCTTTCGGGGGGCATGCAGCAACGGGCCTCGATCGCGCGCGCGCTCGCCTTCGATGCCGACCTGCTGCTGATGGACGAGCCCTTCGGCGCGCTCGACGAAATCGTGCGGGACCACCTGAACGAGCAATTGCTGGCGCTTCACGCGCGCACCGGCAAGACAGTCTGTTTCGTCACCCATTCGATCCCGGAGGCGGTCTATCTCTCGACCAAGATCGTGGTGATGAGCCCGAGGCCCGGACGAATTATAGACGTGATCGAAAGCCCGTTGCCGGCGGAGCGCCCTCTCGACATACGCGAGAGCGCGGCCTTTCTGGAGCTGGCCGCGCGGGTGCGCGAAGGCCTGCGCACGGGACACAGCTACGATGACTGAGGAGGCCGCGCGCGCCGCGTTCCGGCCGGCTTCGGGACGGCGCTGATGCGGACCGTCCTTTCGATTGCGGCGATCTGCCTTGCCATCGTGGCGGTCTGGTATGTCGGCGCCGTCGGCCTGAACGCCAAGTGGGAGCGCGACCAGGCCGCCCGCAAGGGCGTCGAGATCGGCTGGGCGGAGACTATCCCGGCGACGATGTCCCAGGAGCGCCCCGTTCTGCCCGCCCCCCACCAGGTCGCCGCCGAGATCTGGGAGACCACGGCGAACAAGCGCATCACATCCAAGCGCAGCCTCGTCTATCACGGCTGGATCACGCTTTCGGCGACCCTGCTGGGCTTCGCCATGGGCGTCGGACTCGGGATCCTGCTGGCGGTCGGGATCGTTCACAACCGGGCGATGGACCTCTCGGTCATGCCTTGGGTCATCTCCAGCCAGACCGTGCCCATTCTCGCCATCGCGCCGATGATTATCGTCGTGCTTTACAATATCGGGATCTCGGGGCTGATCGCGAAGGCGGCGATCTCAGCCTATCTCAGCTTCTTCCCGGTAGCGGTCGGCATGGTGAAGGGGCTGCGCGCGCCCGACAACATGCAGCTGGACCTGATGCGCACCTACAATGCGTCCGCCTGGCAGGTCTTCTGGAAGCTGCGCTGGCCCTCTTCGCTGCCCTATCTCTTCGCATCCCTCAAGATCGCCATCGCCATTGCGCTCGTGGGCGCGATCATCGGCGAACTGCCGACCGGCAGCCAGGGCGGCTTCGGGGCGCGGATGCTGAACGGCAGCTATTACGGCCAGGTGCTGATTATCTGGTCCGCGCTCTTCGGCGCCGCGATATGCGCCGCGCTTATGGTCGGCGTGATCGGGGTGGCGCAGCGTGCGGTGCTGGGCCGCACGGGACAGGCGCGATGAGCTGGGTCGCCATCGCGATTGCCGCCTGGCTCGGCGGATGGGCTGTCAACATTTTGCTCGCGCGGCGGCGGAGCCCGCTGACGCGCCTTCTGACGCCTGTAATCTTCGGCATTTCACTGCTGGCGATCTGGGAGGGACTGGTGCGCGGCCTGGAGGTGCCGGCGGTCATCCTGCCGGCGCCCTCGGCGATCTCGGGCGCATTCGCCGCCAACCTGCCGGTCCTGTGGGCCGATTTCGTCCAGACGGTGATCCGGTCGGTTCTGCCGGGCTACGCCATGGGATGCGGCGCGGCGTTCCTGACGGCCGTCGCTATCGACCGGTCTCCCTTCCTGCAACGGGGTCTCCTGCCCATGGGCAATCTCGCAGCGGCCCTGCCGATCGTCGGGATCGCGCCGATCATGGTGATGTGGTTCGGCTTCGACTGGCAGTCGAAGGCGGCCGTGGTCGTGGTGATGTGCTTTTTCCCGATGCTGGTGAACACCATAGAGGGGCTGCGCATGGCCGAGCCCATGCAGCGGGACCTGATGCGCACCTATGCGGCAGGCTACTGGCAGACGCTCTGGAAGCTGCGCCTGCCCGCGGCCGGCCCCTTCATTTTCAACGGGCTGAAGATCTGCACCACCCTTGCGCTTATCGGGGCGATCGTTGCAGAGTTTTTCGGGACGCCGATCGTGGGGATGGGATTCCGCATCTCGACCGAGATCGGCCGCATGGCGCTCGACATGGTCTGGGCCGAGATTGCGGTTGCGGCCTTCGCAGGATCGGCATTCTATGGTTGCGTAGCGCTGGTCGAGCGGACCGTCACCCATTGGCATCCGTCGATCCGGGGATAGCGGCAACCGCAACGCTTCATTGCCAGGGAGAGCGACATGAGAAGGACAGCAATCTTTGCAGCGGCGGCGATGTTCGCCCTGTCGGCCGGCCTTGCGCAGGCGGCCGACAAGGTCACGCTTCAGCTCAAATGGGTCACACAGGCCCAGTTCGCCGGCTACTACGTAGCCGCCGACAAGGGCTTTTACGCCGAGGAAGGGCTGGAGGTCGAAATCAAGGCGGGCGGTCCCGACATCGCGCCTCCCCAGGTGCTGGCCGGCGGCGGTGCGGACGTGATCCTCGACTGGATGCCCTCGGCGCTCGCCACGCGCGAGAAGGGCCTGCCGCTGGTCAACATCGCCCAGCCGTTCAAGCGGTCGGGCATGATGCTGACCTGCCGCAAGGACACCGGCATCAAGACGCCGGAGGATTTCCGGGGCAAGACCATCGGCGTCTGGTTCTTCGGCAACGAGTATCCCTTCCTGTCCTGGATGAGCCAGCTCGGCATCCCGACCGACGGCAGCGCTGAAGGCGTGACCGTCCTGAAGCAGGGCTTCAATGTCGATCCGATCCTGCAGGGCCAGGCCGCCTGCATCTCGACCATGACCTACAACGAATACTGGCAGGTCATCGACGCC
>JAJECF010000178.1 GCA_022822125.1 Alphaproteobacteria bacterium | reverse complement strand
TCTCCGAACGCCTCGCGGAACGCCGCGTCGCTCAGCCCGCGCACCCGGGATGCCAATTTCAAGCCCATTCCGTGACCTCCACCGTAGAGAACCTAAACAGAACATACCTCCTCACAGGTGGAAGCTCAAGGATAAGCAGGTTCCATAATGGAGGCAATATCAGATCCGTCTGGAATATGCCCTTCTTTTGTTGCACCACCTACAAACCCTAAAGCATGTAGCATTTCATGCGCAAGCAAGATAATGCTATTCCTATCCCTATCCAATGCAGGCGAGTCGGTATTCATTTGTATATAGGAAACATTGTTGTTTCCATTTGGATGTCTTGTATTCCATGCGACTCCACCATATCGTGTGTCACAGCCATGATGAAACCGTTTACAAGGTAAAAACTCAATATACAAACCCCTTGGTTCAGCATCATTGCTTACTACAAGCCTTCCGTTTACAAAATCATCCGTACCTGTTTCATCTGGTACGGGAGTTTCAATAGTCATTTTCCGATCTGCTGGAATCGAAGCATTTACCAACTGAACAGCAGCATTCACACGCTCTGTATTTTCATCACTTACTGGACCAATAATGCGGACTTTCGGTTTTCCATCATAACGCCTTAGTTGGAAATGCTCCAGATATTCAACAACAGCATCACGGCCGTTGCCGTCATTCAGCTTGCCGTAATAGATGTCAGTGCCGTTTAGGTTTCCAAGTTTCGGAAGGTTTTTCAAATGCGATGCCGATTGCTCGATACCGGCGAGAATTCGGGAATCGTCATGATATATAGGCATATGCTGCGCTTTGTCGCGGTCGAAAGACAAGCCGTCTATATTGTAATGCCCATCTTGTTCATGCGCGAAAGCAATTTTCGGGCTTTTATTCCCCGATGACTGCATTTGCGACGAACTATTGCCTCCAGTCTGGGTCTGCGCGTTTTGGCCACTTCCCCCGCCTCCGCAAGCGGCAAGCATAGAAACAGCAATAATGGCAGCAAGAGTCGTTTTCATGGTGCCCCCCGGTCACTGAATGAAGAGGCCCCATGAAGAGGCCCCATGAAGAGATAAGGTCAGGTTATCATGGCCCGCAGCGGGCGGCAAACGGGAACCATCATTGACGATGACGCGGACGCGGCACAGCGACAATCTGTCAAATCTCGCAGGCTCCTGCCCGTTCCGGATTCGAAAAGGCGGCTCCCGAAGGAAGCCGCCCTTGCACACCCTTCATTCTACCACAACTTCCTCCATGTCCAGCGCCTCGCCACTCCGGCCGTGAACCACAAGACGCCTGTCGCTGCTTCATCGGCTGCCGGCGCCCGGTTTGTTCTCGAACGCCCGCCGCCATTCCTCGAAGCGGCCCGCTTCTATGGCGGTGCGGATTTCGGCCATCAGGGCCTGGTAGAAGGCGGTGTTGTGCCAGCTCAGCAGGGTTGCGCCCAGCATCTCGCCGGCCTTGACCAGGTGGTGCAGATAGGCGCGGCTGAACTCGCGGCTCGCCGGGCAATCGACACGGGCGTCGAGCGGCGCCGGGTCCTCCGCATGGCGCGCATTGCGCAGATTGAGCGGCCCGTCCCAGGTCCAGGCCTGCGCCGTGCGCCCGGAGCGGGTCGGCAGCACGCAGTCGAACAGGTCTATGCCGCGCGCCACCGCGCCGACGATGTCGCCCGGCTTGCCCACACCCATCAGGTAGCGCGGCCGGTCCGCGGGCAGGGCATCCGGGACCGTATCGAGGACGGAGAACATCGCCGCCTGTCCCTCGCCGACCGCAAGGCCGCCGACCGCATAGCCGTCGAAGCCCATCCCCGCCAGCGTCCCGGCCGATTCCGCACGCAGATCGTCGTGGACGCCGCCCTGCACGATACCGAACAGGCCGTAGCCGGGGCGGTCCCGGAACGTGGCCCGGCAGCGCGCCGCCCAGCGCATCGAGCGGCGCATGGAGGCCGCCGCGCCCGCCTTGTCGATGGGCCAGGGCGT
This sequence comes from Alphaproteobacteria bacterium, assembly GCA_022822125.1. The sequence goes on along the minus strand of JAJECF010000178.1, from coordinate 22,926 downwards.
GCATTCGTCGAGCACCATGGTCACGGTGCTGTCCAGCAGGTATTGCGCTTCGACCGCGCGTTCGGGCGTGAGTTCCAGGCGCGCGCCGTCGATATGGCTGCGGAAGCGCACCCCGTCCTCGCCGACCTTGGCCAGGCTGCCGAGCGACATGGCCTGGTAGCCGCCGGAATCGGTCAGGATCGGCCCCGGCCAGCGCATGAAGGCGTGCAGGCCGCCGAGGCGCGCCACACGCTCCGCGCCGGGGCGGAGCGCGAGGTGGTAGGTGTTGGCGAGCACCATTTGCGCGCCGGTTTCCGCCACCATGGCGGGCGTCAGCGCCTTCACCGTCGCGGCCGTGCCGACCGGCATGAAGGCCGGCGTCTCCACGGCGCCATGCGCGGTCTCCAGCCGGCCGCGGCGCGCGCGCCCGTCAGTGCCCGTCAGCGCAAAGCCGAGCGCCATCTCAGCCTTCGGCCTCGGCTTCCTCTTCCGCGTCCGCCTCCGCTTCCCTGCGGGCCCGGCGGCGCTCGATGCCGCGCGCGAGCGCAATCGAGATTTCGTAGAGCACGAGGCCCGGCAGCGCGAGGCCGACCTGGCTGATGATGTCGGGCGGGGTCAGCACCGCCGCCACCAGAAACACGACCACGACCGCGTATTTGCGCCCGCGCGCCAGCTGGTCGGCCGAGACGAGCCCGGCGCGCGCGACCAGCGTGATGGCGACCGGCATCTGGAAGAACAGGCCGAAGGCGAACATCAGCTTGATGACCAGCGCCAGATATTCCGAGACCTTGGCCTCGAGCTGGATCGGCAGCGCGCCGGCCTCGCCCTCCGCCCCCGGCGCGCCCGGCGACTCGAAGGTCAGGAAGAACTCCCAGGCAAGCGGCATGACCGCGTAATAGACCATCGCCCCGCCGGCGAAGAACAGCACCGGCGTCGCCACCAGATAGGGCAGGAAGGCCTGCTTCTCGCGGCGGTAGAGGCCGGGCGCGACGAAACGCCAGAGCTGGTTGGAGATCACCGGGAAGGCGAGGAACAACCCGGCATAGATGCCGATCTTGATATAGACGAAGAACGGCTCGTAGAGCGCCGTGAAGATCATCCGCCGCCCGGCCTCGTCGCCGAGCGCGCGCGCCAGCGGCGCGGTCAGGAATTCGAAGATATAGCTCGCGACGGAGACGCAGGCGATGAAGGCCACCAGCAGCGCGATGACGGAATAGACCAGCCGGTTGCGCAGCTCGATGATATGGTCGAGCAGCGGCGCCTCTTTGTCCTCTTCCGCGCCCGGGCTCACCAGAGTTTCGCCGGCTTGCCGGAATCGGCGCCGCCGCCGGCCGGTGGCGCCGCAGAGGCCTGCGGCGGCGAAGCGGCGGATGCGGACGGGTTTGCCGGCGGCTTGACGACCGCCTTGTCATCGAGCCAGTCATCCATGCGGGTTGCGCTCTCGACGGATTTCTTCACCTCGTCGAGCTCGGCCTCGCGCGCCATGTCCTCGATGCCGGTCTGCAGTTCGCGCACCGTCGCCCGCGCCTTGCGTACCCAGCCGCCTACCGTCTTCAGCATTTTCGGCAGGTCGCGCGGGCCGATGACGACGATCGCGATGACCGCGATCACGAGCATTTCCGTCCAGCCGATGTCGAGCATGGCGCGTTGCCGGCCCTCCCGGCCGTCAGGTGCGGGCGGCGGTGTCTTTTTCGCTTTCGGCGGCGACGGTCTCCGCCGGCTTGGACTCGATGGCCGTCTCGCGGTCTTCCTCGTTCAAGCCTTTCTTGAAGTTCTTCACGCCCTTGGCGAGATCGCCCATCACCCGCGGCAGCTTCCCGGCGCCGAACAGGATCAGGATGATCACCAGGACGATAATGACTTGCCAGGGACCGATGCTCATATGCTGTGCCTCCTGCTTCCGGGCGCTCTTATCGCAGAAGCGCGCGTTACCCGCAACGCGGCTCAATCGCGAGGAAAGACGAAGACCTGCTCGCTGTCGAGCGAAAGCTGGCGCACCTCGCCCTCGCGCGCCGGCACCCGGCCGGGGGACCGGGCGTGGAGGTGGATGCCTTCCGGACCGTCATGGCCGTAAACGCCGCGCGCCGCGGCGGCGAGCGTGAAATGGACGAGCGTGCTGCGGCCCACCATGCGCACCGCGTCGATCCGGGCCTCCGCGCCCGCCTTGTCCGGTTCGCCGATGCGGACCGCTTCCGGCCGCACCAGCACCTGCACCGCGGCGCCGTCCGCGAAACCGGGGGCGGCGACGGCTCCGAGAGGCGTCTCGACCCGCCCGGCGACCACCAGCCCGTCAAACCGGTTCACCTCGCCGAGAAAGGCGGCGACGAAGGGCGACGCCGGTTCGCAATAGATCGCTTCCGGCTCGCCGTTCTGGACCACGCGCCCGTCCCGCATGACCACCACGCGGTCGGCCATCATCATGGCCTCCTCGGCATTGTGGGTGACGAACAGCGTCGCCGCGCCGCTGGTCTTCAGCAGATGCATGGAGTCGTCGCGCACCCGGCCGCGCAACTCCGGGTCGAGGCCGGAGAACGGCTCGTCCAGCAGCACCAGATAGGGCTCCGGCGCGAGCGCGCGGGCGAGCGCCACGCGCTGCTGCTGGCCGCCGGAGAGGACATGGGGATAGGCGTCGGCATAGGCGGCCATGCCCACCTTGTCGAGCAGCTCGCCGGCGCGGCGGCGCTGCTCCCGGCGCGCGAGGCCGTTCAGGCCGAAGGATACATTGTCGCGCACGCTCAGATGCGGGAAGAGGGCGTAGTCCTGGAACATCATCGAGACCCGCCGCTGCTCGGGAGGCACCGTCCGGCCGGTTCCGGTCACGGTCTCGCCGGCGATGACGACCTGCCCGGCCGCCGGGCGCTCCAGGCCCGCAACGAGCCGCAATGTCGTGGTCTTGCCGCAGCCGGACGGCCCGAGCAGGCACACGATCTCGCCCGCATCCACTGCGAAGCTCACGCCGTCCAGCACGGCCTCGCCGTCATAGCCGTGCTCGAGGCCCTCGACTTGCAGAGTGGGTGCGTTCATTCCCGCCGTTCCGCTCAGATGACCGTCACGAGCCCTTCGACGATCCAGCCGACCGGCCGCCAGATCAGCCAGTCCGCCGGATCGAACCCCACGCCCGCCCTGGACAGCAGCCAGGGCAGGACGAACAGCACGAGCAGGATAAGCGCGATCCCGTATCGCTCCAAGGGCGCGAAGCGAACGGCAATGCGGGGCGGCAAGAGCGCCGTCACTATGCGCCCGCCGTCGAGCGGCGGCGCCGGAAGCATGTTGAAGACGGCCAGCACGGCGTTGAGGATGACGCTCTTCTTTGCGGTTTCGGCGAGCCAGTCCCGCCCCGGCATGTCCGGCATCCAGCCTACGGCCTGAAGCGCCACCAACGAGAATACGCAAAGCGCGAGATTGGCGGCCGGGCCCGCCGCCGCCACCAGCGCCATGCCGAGGCGCACGGGCCGGAGCCGGCTGAAATCCACCGGCACGGGCTTCGCATAGCCGATGAGGAAGGGCGCGCCGGTCGCCAGCAGCAGCCCCGGCAGCAGCAGCGTCCCGAGCGGGTCGATATGGCGGACGGGATTGAGCGTGACCCGCCCGAGGCGCCGGGCGGTATCGTCGCCGAGCTTCCACGCGGTCCATGCATGCGCCGCTTCGTGGCAGCCTACGGCCAGCAGCAGGGGCAGCGCCCAGACCGAAAGCAGGTAGAGGAATTCCTCTACGGAAACACCGCTCACGACGGTGCCTCCAGCCAGTTTCGAGCGCGCCGCCAGCGCGCTGCCGCCGCCGGCGTCATCGGGCCCGCCGCCGCCGCAACCGCCGCCATCTCGGCGGGATCGCCGTTGCAGTGGAGCGCGATGTCGCAACCGGCGTCGAGCGCCCGGCGGGCCCTCTCGCCGAGCGGGCCGTCCAGCGCGCGCATGGACAGGTCGTCGGTGAGCAACAGCCCGTCAAAGCCGATGCGCCCGCGCACGATATCCCCGATCACCGCCGGCGACAGCGTTGCCGGCAGCCGGGCGTCCCAATTGCGGTAGAGCACATGGGCGGTCATGCCGACCGGCAGGTCGGCCAACGCGGAGAAGGCCGCAACGGACGGCTCGTCGTCATCGGTCTCCGGCAGGGTCTCATGGCTGTCGGCTGCGGCCCGCCCGTGTCCCGGCAGGTGCTTGAGCACCGGCAGCACGCCCGCGTCCCGGAGGCCCTCGGCACAGGCGCGGGCATGGGCCGCGACAATGGCGGGGTCGCTGGAGAAGGCGCGCTCGCCGATCACCTCGTGGGTGAGGCCCGGCGCATGGACATCCCCGACCGGGGCGCAGTTCACATCCAGGCCCAGCCCGGCCAGCATCCCGCCGATGGCGCGCGCCGTCGCCCGCGTCGCGGCGACCGGCCCTTCGGCGAGCCGGGCGGCGGAGGGAAAGGCCGGCCAGGCGGGCGGGCCGAGCCGGGACACGCGCCCGCCTTCCTGGTCGATCAGCACGGGCGCGCCGGGGTCGTCCACGGCGTCGCGGAGTTCGGCCGTCAGCCGGCGGATGGCGGCGGCATCCCCGAGATTGCGCTCGAAAAGGATGAAGCCGAGCGGGTCCGCATCACGGAAAAAATCCCGCTCCCGGGCGGCGAGCACAGGGCCCGCGCAGCCGAAGACGGCCGCAAGCGGCGCCCGGCGCGCGCTGGTCCGCTCAGCGGACGATGAAGCAATCGACATCGCGCGCCTTGAGCTGCTCGCAGACGAGTTGCGCCAGCGCCGCCGTCGAGACCGGCCCGGCGCGGACGCGGACGACCCCCTCGCCGGGGACGAATTCCGCCTTCATGCGGCCAAGCAGGTCGTCATGCCGCTTCCGGAGCGCGCCCCATGCCTCGCGGGCGGCGGCCTCCGTGCCGAACGCGCCGAGTTGCACGGTGACGCCGCCGCCCGTTGCCTCCTGCTGCGGCCCCGCAGGCGCAGACAGGGCGGCGGTGGCGGCGTTGTCGTTCCGCGGCGCCGGGATCGGCACGGGCACGGCCTTCCCGGCGCTTTCGGGCGGGTCCGGAGAAGGCGCGGGCGCCGGAGGCGGGATGACCGGCCGGGGTGCTTCCGGCAACGGGCCTATGGCCTCGGGCGCTGCGCCCGCCCGGCCGCGCCCCAGAGCCTCGTAAATCCTGACATCCTGATGATCCACTTCGAGGCCCCCCGGATCCTTCGGCGCCACCTTGTAATCCCCCTCCGGCGCCGCGACGACGGGGAGGTCCGTGTCGTCCTTCCCCTTGAGCGCTGTATAGCCCAACCACAGCAACCCTGCGAGGACGACAACCGAAGCGACGCCCAGACCGGCCAGCCAGAGCTTGTGGCGTCGGTTGTCAGGCGCCGCCGCCACGGCCCTACATCCGCTCTACCGGCTCGACGCCGAGCGTCCGGAGCCCCCCGGCGATGACGGCGGCGGTCGCGCGCACCAGCGCCAGCCGGGCGCGGGTGCCGGCCGGGTCGTCATCCTGGATGAAGCGCAGCCGCGCATTCTCCCGGCCCTTGGTCCAGAGCGCGTGGAAATCGGTCGCGGCCTCCATGAGGTAGAAGGCCGCGCGGTGCGGCTCATGCGCGGCGGCCGCCGCCTCCACCACATGCGGCCAGGCCGCCAGGCGCCGGATCAGCGCCAGTTCCTCGGGTTCCTCGAGCCGGGCCAGGTCTTCCGCGCTCGCCGGCCCGATCCCCTCGCCGTGGCGCAGCACGGAGCAGCAGCGGGCATGGGCATACTGGACATAGAACACCGGATTGTCGCGCGACTGCGCCACCGCCTGGGCAAGGTCGAAATCGAGCGGCGCGTCGTTGCGCCGGGTCAGCATCAGGAAGCGCAGCGCATCCCGCCCGACCTCGTCCACGGCCTCGCGCAGGGTGACGAAATCGCCGCTGCGCTTCGACATGCGCACCAGTTCGCCGCCGCGCAGCACGCGCACCAGCTGGCAGATCTTCACATCGAGCCTGGCGTCGGTCGCGGCCGACACGGCCGCCTGCATCCGCTTGACATAGCCGCCATGGTCGGCGCCCCAGACATCGATCAGCTCTTCGAAGCCGCGCGCCGCCTTGTCCATATGGTAGGCGATATCGGAGGCGAAATAGGTCCAGCCGCCATCGGATTTCCTGAGCGGCCGGTCCACATCGTCGCCGGCCGCGGTCGAGCGGAACAGCATCTGCCGGCGGCCGGGCTCCCAGTCGTCCGGCCTCTTGCCCCTGGGCGGGTCCAGCACGCCCCAATAGACCAGCCCCTTTTGCTCCAGCCCGGCGACGGCGCGCTCGACGCCGCCGGATTCGACCAGCGCGCGCTCCGAGGCGAACACCTCCTGCTCGATGCCGGCGGCGGCAAGGTCCTCGCGGATCGTCGCCATCATCGCAGCGACGGCGCGCTCGCGGAAGGGCGCGAGCCACTCGGACTCGCCGGCATCCCGGTAGCGCGGACCGAATTCCTCCGCGAGCGCGGCGCCCACAGGGATCAGATAGTCGCCGGGATACATGTCCTCCGCCATCGGCCCCGGCGTCGCGCCCAGCGCCTCCAGATAACGGTGGTGGACGGAGCGGGCGAGCGCATCCACCTGCGCGCCGGCATCGTTGATGTAATACTCGGTGGTGACGTCATACCCCGCCCTGGCGAGCAGGCGGGCGAGCGCATCGCCGAACACGGCGCCCCGCGCATGGCCGACATGCAGCGGCCCGGTCGGGTTGGTGGAGACATATTCGACATTGACCCGCCGGCCGGCGCCGATATCCGAGTCCCCGTAAGCCGGACCCGCCTCGAGGATTGCCGGAATCCGCGCCCGCCAGAATTCCGGCGTCATGCGCAGATTGACGAAACCGGGGCCGGCAACCTCCGCGCTTGCGACCCTCCCGTCGGCGCGAAGGCGCTCCGACAGCGCTTCGGCGAGGTCCCGGGGCTTCATGGCGGCCGCGCGGGCGGCCGTCATCGCCGCATTGGTGGCGAAATCCCCATGCGCCGGGTCGCGCGGCAGCTCCACGCCCGCGGCGGGCGCATCCAGCCCGTCCGCCACCTCGCGGAGGGCGGCGCTCACGGCCTGTCCGAGTTCGCGAAAGACATTCATCGGGGTGCGCGTCCTCCCTTGCAGAGGCGGGCATGCTCGCTGTCCGCGAACCGGTCCGTCATGCCGGCAATATAGTCCGCAACGACGCGCGCCGTCCGGCAGGCGTCCACGCCGTCCGCGCGGCGGCGCCATTCCTCGGGCAGCGCCCCGGGCCGGGCGGAGAGCGCGCCGAACAGGTCCGTCACCACGCTTCGGGCCCTCCCGGTCTCCGCCTCGATATGGGGGTGGCGGAAGAGCCGCTCGCGCATGAACGCCTTGAGCGTCCGGTCGGTCTCCGCCATGCCTTCCGAGAAAGCGACCAGGGGGCGGCCCGCCCGGCGCACATCGTCGGCGGTCTCGGGTCGGGCCTCGCAGAGCCGGCGGCGCGTCTCGGCCACGGTGTCGGCCACCATGGCGCGCACGCCCCGGCGGACCGTCTCGTGGATCAGGCGCGCCGGCGGCAGCTTGCCATGGCATGCCTCCACCTCGGCGATGGCCTCGCCGAACAGCGGCAGGCCGCGCAGGTCGTCGAGGCAGAGCAGCCCGGAGCGCACGCCGTCGTCGATGTCATGGTTGTTGTAGGCGATGTCGTCGGCGAGCGCGGCCGCCTGCGCTTCGAGGCCGGGCCACTCGCTGAGGCGGAGGGCCAGTTCGCCGTCCAGATTCGCAAGGGGCGCGGGAACGGCGTCGGGCGCGACCGGGCCGTTATGCTTGGCAAGCCCTTCCAGGGTCTCCCAGGTCGGGTTCAGGCCGTCAAAGGCCGCATAGCGCGCTTCCAGCCGCGTGACGATGCGGAGCGTCTGCACATTGTGGTCGAAGCCGCCGCAGCCGGCGAGCGCGCGATCGAGCGCGGCTTCGCCGGCATGGCCGAAAGGCGTGTGGCCGAGGTCATGGGCCAGCGCCAGCGTCTCCGCCAGCGTTTCCTCCAGCGCCAGGCTCCGGCAGATGCTGCGCGCGATCTGGGCGACTTCGAGCGAGTGGGTGAGCCGGCTGCGGTAATGGTCGCCCTCATGCGAGACGAATACCTGCGTCTTGTGTTGCAGCCGGCGGAAGGCGGCGGAATGCAGGATGCGGTCGCGGTCGCGCTGGAAAGGCGTGCGGTCTGCGGCCTCCGGCTCCGGATGGCGCCGGCCCCGTCCGGCGGAGGGCGAGGAGGCGTAGGGCGCGAGCGGCGCGTTCATCGCCGCCGGCCGGCCGCGCCGCCGCTTTCGCCCATCCTGTCGGTCATGCGCTGTCCTTTTAGGGGCTTCCGCCCCGACACCCCGCCCGGCGGCCCGCAACATAGCATCACGGGGCTTCCGAGGGCTAGCGGTCCGTTTTCGTTCTTGCGCGCTACAGCAGGCCATGCTTATGTTTCAGGAATAATGGAGACCGGGCCCGCGAAGGGCCGGGGAGAAACGAACGCCGTGGCGACCGTATCGCAGGACCGCATCCGCAGTGAGCTCGAACGGCAGGGCATCCAGTCCGATGTCGCCGCCGCCCTCGCGGGAGCCGTTGCAGCGCGCAGCGCCGCATCCTACAGGGACTGGTTGCTGCCCATCCTGGCGGCCGGCCTGCTGGCGCTGCTCGGCTGGATTGCACTGTCCATCCACGACATGAACGCCCGCATCGGCGTCATCGAAACCCGCCTGATCGCGCTGGAGGAAGGCCAGGCGTCTCTCCGGGAGAAGATCGATACAGGCCTCGCGGACGCCAAGGCCGAGCGCCGGATAATTGACGGCAAGGTGAACGATATCCTGCGGCGCATGCCTCCGGAGAGGTAGCGCAGCGCTTCCGCCGCCTCCGTTCAAGCTCCCCGGAAATTCGCCGGGCGCGATTCGCGGAAGGCGGCGACGCCCTCGGCGAAATCCTCCGTGAGCTCGGTCAGCATGACTTCCTCCGTGTCCATGTGGATGGCGGCCCCGGCAAGCGCGCCGGCAATGGCGTTCACCGTGGTCTTGGTCATGCGCAGCGGCACGGGCGGCATGGCGGCGGCGCGGGCAGCGAGTTCGAGCGCGCGCTCGGCCGCCTTGCCGTCCTCCACCACCTCCTGCGCCAGCCCCCAGGCGAGCGCGTCCGCCGCCTCGATGCGATCGTTGCCGAGGCAGAGGATCTGCTTGGCGCGGGCCGGGCCCACAAGCGCGACGAGGCGCGGGATCGTGCCCCAGCTCATGGAAAGGCCGAGCGCCACTTCCGGCGCGCGGAAATGCGCGCCCCGCCCCATCACGCGAAGGTCGAAGGCGGCCGCCAGCGCCAGCCCGCCGCCGATGGCGAACCGCTCTATGGCGGCGATGGTGAATTGCTCCAGCCCCTCCCAAGCGGCGCAGAGGCGCTTGCCTGCCCCGGCCGCATGGCGCCGCGCCAGAATCGGCTTGTCGCGGCGCAGCTCCATTGCGGGGTCCGCGAGGTCGCGCCCGGCGGAGAAGCCGCTGCCCTCGGGCGTGCGCAGCACGACAGCCGAGGTTTCGAGGTCGTCGCGGAAGCCGAGCGCCGCGTCGGTCAGCTCCTCGATCGCCTGGAGCGACAGGGGGTTCAGCCGGTTGCCCCGGTCGAAGGTGACGGTCGCGACGCGGCCGTCGCGCCGGATGGAGACATAATCGTAAGCCATTTGGGGAACGGTCCTTGTCGGCTGGGGGAAGAGGTCAGAGGCCGAGCGCTTGCGGGATGTCCGAGAAACGCTCAAGCAGGGGCGCGGCGCCGCAAGGCCGACCGTAGCCGTAGCCGACGCCGACGAACAACGCCCCCGCCCCCAGCGCCGCTTCCTCGTCGTTCCGCGAATCGCCGACCAGCGCCGCTGTGGCGGGCGGGCTGCCGAGCCGCGCCAGACAGGCGAGCAGATGGCGCGGATCGGGTTTGCGGAACGGGACGCAGTCGCCGCCGACCAGCGCGCGGAACCGGCCCCCGATGCCGAGCGCGGAGAGGGTGCGGTCGGCCGCCGCCCGCGGTTTGTTGGTGCAGACCCCAAGCTTGAGGCCGGCCGCCGCCAGCCACGCCAGCGTTTCCTCGACATCCGGATAGAGCCGCCCGAGGACCGGCTGGCCCGGATCGACATAGGCCCTGGCGAAGGCGCGCGCGCCGCGGTCTAGCGCGTCCTCGTCCACGGGGCCGCCGCGCAGCGCGAAGGCGCACTCGACGGCCTTGCGCGCGCCGTCGCCGATGAGGCGCGCGGCGTCCTCGCTCGTGACCGGGTCGAGGCCCTCGCCCGCCAGCGCCGCATTCGCCGCAAAAGCGATGTCCGCGGCGCTGTCCACCAGCGTGCCGTCGAGATCGAAGATGATGGTGTCGATTGTCATAATCCGCAACAAAGCTTGAACCGCGTCCGATTGCGCTGCAACGAATTTCGCATAGGTTCGGGGTCCCGGACAGGAGGCAAGGACATGGCGCGGCGGGCGCCGGCGGCGGTGGTGCTGGCGGCAGGCAGGGGCGAACGCATGCGTTCGTCGAAGCCGAAAGCATTGCATGAGGTCGCCGGGCGCGAATTGGTCGCCCATGTGGTCGACACGCTGGACGGCCTCGCGCCGGAACGGGTTGTCTGCGTCACGGGACCCGGCATGGAGGAGGTGGCCGCGGCCGCCGCGCCGGCCGAAGCGGTCGTGCAGCAGGAGCCGCTCGGCACCGCACATGCCGTGCTCGCGGCCCGTGAGCTGCTTGCCGGCTTCGACGATGCGGTGCTGGTGCTGTTCGCGGACACACCGCTCCTCCGGGCGGAGACGATGCGGGCGCTCGCGGATGCCGTGGACGGCGGCGCTGCCGTCGCCGTGCTGGGAATGCGCCCCGCCGCCGCCAATGAATATGGCCGGGTGGTCCTCGACGCGGCGGGCAGGCCGGAGGCGATCGTGGAATGGCGCGACGCCGGGCCGGCGATGCGCGCGCTGCCGGTCTGCAATGCGGGCATTATGGCGGTGGACGGCCGCCGGCTGTTCCCGTTGCTCGACCGGGTCGGCAACGACAATGCCAGGGGCGAATACTACCTGACCGACCTCGTGGCGCTGGCGCGGGCGGACGGGCTGGAGACGGCGCTGGTCGAAGCGCCCGAGGAGGAGGCGCTCGGCGTCAACTCGCGCGCCGAGCTCGCCCGCGCCGAGGCCGTCATGCAGCGCCGGCTGAGGGCGCGCGCCTTCGATGCCGGGGTCACGATGACAATGCCGGAGACCGTCTATCTCAGCCACGATACGCGCTTTGGCAGGGATGTGACCGTCGGCCCGCATAACGTGTTCCTGACCGGGGTGACGGTCGAGGACGATGTCGATATCCGGGCGTTCTGCCATCTGAAAGGCGCTGTGGTGCGAAGCGGCGCGCGCGTGGGCCCCTATGCCCGGCTCAGGCCCGGCGCGGATATCGGGCCCGGCGCGGGGGTCGGCAATTTCGTCGAGGTGAAGAACGCCGTGCTGGAGGCGGGCGCCAAGGCGAACCATCTCGCCTATATCGGCGATGCGCATGTCGGCGCGGACGCCAATATCGGCGCCGGCGCGATCACCTGCAATTATGACGGCTTCCGCAAGCACCGGACCGAAATCGGCGCGGGCGCCTTCATCGGCTCCAACTCGGCGCTGGTGGCCCCGGTTTCCGTCGGCCCCGGCGCAGTGGTCGGGGCGGGCTCGACTGTGAGCCGCAATGTCGAAGCGGATGCGCTGGTGGTGGAACGCGCGCAGCAGACCGAACGCAAGGGCTGGGCCGCCCGGCTGCGCATGCGGCGCGACCGCCGGTCCTCCGGCGACTGACAGGACCGGTTCGGCCTCGTGTGCGGCATAATCGGCATTCTCGGCAGCGGGCCGGTCGCATGGCCGCTGATCGACGGGCTGAAGCGGCTGGAATATCGCGGCTACGACTCCGCCGGCATCGCCGTGCTGGACAATGGCGCCATCCGCCGCCGGCGCGCCGAGGGCAAGATCGACCGGCTGCGCGACCTTGTGGCGGCCGAGCCGGTAGCGGGCGTCTCCGGCATCGGCCACACGCGCTGGGCGACCCACGGCGCGGCGAACGAGACCAATGCGCACCCGCACGCTACCGGCCGGGTGGCGGTGGTCCATAACGGCATCGTCGAGAATTTCCTGGCGCTGCGCGGCGAGCTTGAGGCGGAGGGCTGCACCTTCGTCACCGAGACCGACACGGAAGCCGTGGCGCAGCTCATCACCCGCAATCTCGAAACCGGCATGGACCCCGCCTCCGCGACCCATGCGGCGCTGAAGCGGCTGGAAGGCGCGTTCGCGCTCGCCATCCTGTTCGCCGGAGAGCCGGACCTGATGATCGGCGCGCGGCGCGGCAGCCCGCTCGCCTTCGGCCCGGGCGAGGGCGAGATGTTCCTCGGCTCCGACGCGCTGGCGCTGGCGCCCTTCACGGACCGTATCGCCTTCCTCGAAGAAGGCGACTGGGCGGTATTTTCGCGCAGCGGAGCGGAGGTGCGCGACATGCAAGGCCGGCCGGTCGAGCGGCCCGTGCGGCGCAACCGGCTGGCCGGGGCGATGATCGGCAAGGGCAATTACCGCCATTACATGCAGAAGGAGATCCATGAGCAGCCGACCGTGATCGGCGACACGCTCCGGGCGTTGTTCAACCCGCTGACGCGCGCGGTTGCGCTGCCGGAACTCGGCATCGACCTTGCCTCCGTCCCGCGTGTGACCGCCTCGGCCTGCGGCACGGCCTATTATGCGGGCCTGATCGGCAAATACTGGCTTGAGAGCCTGGCCCGGCTGCCGGTCGATCTCGATATCGCCTCGGAGCTGCGCTACCGCGAGCCGCCGCTGGAGCCGGGCGGCATGGCGCTCCAGATCTCGCAGTCGGGCGAGACCATCGACACGCTCGAGGCGCTGCGCTACGCGCGCCGGCAGGGCCAGCATGCGGTCTCCATCGTCAATGTGGCGGAGAGCGCGATTGCGCGCGAGAGCGACGCGGTGATCCACACGCTTGCCGGCCCGGAGATCGGCGTCGCCTCGACCAAAGCGTTCACCACCCAGCTCGTCGTGCTGGCGGCGCTCACCATCGCCGCGGCGCTTGCCCGGGGCGCGATGGACGGGCGGGAAGCCGGAAGGCTGACCGAGGCGCTGCTGGAAGTGCCCTCGCGCACAGCGGACATACTGGAGCAGGACGACGGCATCGAGGCGCTGGCGCACCGCCTCGCCGGCGCGCGCGACGTGCTCTATATCGGACGCGGCACGAGCTTCGCCATCGCGCTCGAAGGGGCGCTGAAGCTCAAGGAGCTCTCCTATATCCACGCCGCCGGCCATGCCGCCGGCGAGTTGAAGCACGGGCCCATCGCGCTGATCGACGAGGAAGTGCCGGTCATCGCCATTGCGCCCTCGGACCGGCTGTTCGACAAGACCGCCTCCAATATCCGCCAGGTGGCGGCGCGCGGCGGGCGGGTGATCCTGGTGAGCGACGCCGCCGGGATCGAGTCGGTGGGAGGCGATGCCGAGGCGGCGGTGCGGATGCCGGAGGTCGATCCCTTCGTCGCGCCGATCCTCTATGCGGTCCCGGTGCAGCTGCTCGCCTACCACACGGCCGTGGCCAAGGGCACCGATGTGGACCAGCCCCGCAACCTCGCCAAGTCGGTCACCGTCGAATAGAGCGGAATCCCTTCAAGTCGGACTGGAACCCGACGAGCGGCGACGATATGAGGCGGCAATCTTTCGATGAATCTGAAGTTGACGGCGTTGGCATTACTGGGCCGGTCTGCCGAATCCATTGCCTCTCAGCCACCGTTCTATATAGGCTTTGGTATCGTTACTGAGGTGCTTCGACTGAGGATTATCGAACACTACGCCAGCGCTCTCCAGTTCCTTCAATTCTCCTGTCACCTTCCAAAGTCTCCAACGCTTGGCAATGACAAGCCGGCGTTCGGCTTTTGCAAGTGGCAAGACAGCTTGCAGCAACCACCGCCTTGTGAAATATACGGATGGTAGTTCCTGAATAATTTTCCGATTCCTACGTTCTTTGCTAATCTTGCTGCTGCGATAAGCGCACGCATTGACCATTGCGGCCTTGCCACTCAAGATCAGATCCCTATAGTTTACCTTTTCGTAGTATTCTCCTCCCATGCCGCTCCAATCTCCCCGTGGATCGTCTTTGAGCGTCAGATCCCTTCTTATGTACCCGGGTTGAGAGAATTCCTCTGTCGTTCTCTTTTCACTATATCCGGGATTTACGCCGAGAATTAAGACAGTCGCGTCAATCACATTTCCCAAAAAAGATCTCGCCGGATAATCCAAGTTGAAACTATGGTCTCCACCACAAAGAATTTCCTCATCTTCGGGATGAAGCCAATGTCCATTACTTGTCTTTGTCTGCTTTGTCCAGAAAGTTACGATTTCATCGAGGTCCATAATCGTTTTCTCTATGCTTTCCTTGAGTGCGGCTGATGGAAAGGCCTATCGTCGAATAGGAGGCCGGCCGGTCCTGCCGATCAGCAGGCAGACGGGCAGCATGGGCAGCAGGCAGAACAGCGCCATGGCCAGGAAACCGTCCTGGAAGCCCAGCATGTTCGCCTGCGCGGTCACCACATGGCCCAGATAGTCGAGAGCGGCCTGTTCGCGCGCGCCGTCCGGCAGGCCGGCGCGGCCCAGAAGGCCGCCCACCCGGCCGAGCAGCTCGCGCGTGGCGTCATTGGCCGCCGTCTGCGTTGCGGCGAAAGCGTCGCTGTGGTGGCCGATGCGCCGTTCCAGCACCACGACCAGGATGTTGATGCCGCAGGACCCGCCCAGCATCAGCAGCAGGTTGACCACGCCCGCGCCGCTGTCGAGCTGCCGGGGCTCGAGGGCGGCGAGCGCGGTGTTGTTGAGCGCGGGCGTGACGAAGGCGACGCCGATCCGGTTCACCAGCAGATAGCCCGCAATCGTCCAGAAGGCGGTGTCGCTGTCCGCGCCCGCCATCAGCACCGCGCTCGCCATGGCCGCCGCCATGCCGCCGAAGACGATCAGCGGGGCGGGGAAACGGTCCGACAGCCGCCCGGCGAGCGGCAGCAGCAGGGACGCGACAATGCAGCCGGGCAGCAGCAGCGAACCCGCTTCGGTCGCCGTCATGCCCGGCACGATCTGGCCGAAGACGGGGAAGATATAGACCGTGCCGAAGGAGGCGAAAGCGAACACGAAGCTGGTCGTCCCGGCCGCGGCGAAGCGCAGGTTCCGGAAGAGGTCGAGGTCGAGCAGGCTGGCGTTCGCCCGGCATTGCGAGAGCACGAAACCCACCGCCGCGATGAGGAACCCGCCCCAGATCGCCAGCATGTAGTCCGAGAACCAGCCCTCCCGCTGGCCGGAGGCGATGCCGGTGGTGAGAAGGAAGATCGCGGCGGCGATGAGCGCGAAGCCGAGCGAATCGAAGGGTTCGCGCGCCGCGCGCTGCTCGCGTTCCGGAATGAAAACGAAGCCCAGCAACAGGGCCAGCGCCGCCGCCGGCAGCGGCACGAGGAAGATGTAGCGCCATTCCAGCAGGTCGATGGCGAGGCCGCCTATGGCGGGGCCGAGGCCGAGCGCGAAGACCACGCCCATGCTGAACAGGCCCATGGCGAGGCCGCGCCTGTCCGGTGGAAAGACCTGGAACAGCACCACCATCACGAGCGGCTGGACGATGCCGGAGGAGAGGCCCTGCACGATGCGGCCGAACACGATCAGGCCGAACGAGGGCGCCCACCAGCAGATCATGCTGCCGATGCCGAACAGGACGAGCGAGAGCGCGAAGGCCCGGCGCTGACCGATGCGGGCGACCAGCCAGCGGTTGATGAGCAGGCTCGCCGTGTTGGTGGCCAGGAAGGCGGTGGCGAGGAACTGCGCCCGGTCCTGCCCGATGCCGTATGCGCCCATCACATGCGGGATCGCGACATTCGCCATGGTGCTGGAGAACACCATGGTGAAAAACGCCAGCAGCCCCGTCGCGGTGACGAGCCAGATATAGAGCGGGCTGCGGTCCAAAGGGCGTTCTCCCGCCGGACGCCGGAGGAGGGGGATAATAGGCCGCCCGGGCCGCGAGACCAGACCGGCGCGCGGCGCCCCCGGTCGCCTACACGTCCAGGTTCGCGACCTTCAGCGCGTTGTCCTGGATGAAGGCGCGGCGGGGTTCGACCTGGTCGCCCATCAGGGTGGAGAACAGCTCGCCCGCCTCCTCGGCATGGTTCACCCGCACTTGCAGCAGCGTGCGCGCCTCGGGGTCGAGCGTCGTTTCCCAGAGCTGCTCCGGGTTCATCTCGCCGAGGCCCTTGTAGCGCTGCAGGGTGAGCCCGCGCCGCCCGTGCTCCAGCACGCGCTCCAGCAGGCCGCAGGGGCCGTCTATGCGGTCCTCGCGGTCGCGGACCCGGAGCGTTGCCGGCGTTTCGTAGACCGCTCTCAGCTGCCCGGCCCGGCGGTCGAGCCTGACGGCGTCGACATGCTGCAACAGGCGCCGCCCGATCCGCCAGGACCGCAGCATGCCCTGGTTTTCATAAGCAAAGGCGAGGCTGAGATCGTCCTCCACGCTGGCGGACCAGCCGCGCGCCGCCGGCTCCTCCAGCGCGTCGAGCCGGGCGGCGGCCCGGCCGGCGGCGGCTTCCGCCTCCCCGCGCCCGTTCAGCGCCGCAGCATCGAACGCGCCCGCAAGCGCCGCCTGCTCCACCAGGCCCCGATGGCCGACGATCCGGGCCAGCGCCTCGATGCGCCGCCGCGCCCGAACCGCGACGTCGTCGATATGGCGGCGCAGGTCCGCCCCGGCCATCTGGCTGCCGTCATGCAACGCCAGCACGGCGTTCTGCAGGCCGCTGTCGAGCAGGAAGCTGTCCAGCTCCGCCTCGTCCTTCAGATAGCGCATGGACTGGCCGCCGCGCCGGACCTGGAAGAGCGGCGGCTGGGCGATATAGAGGTAGCCCCGCTCCAGCAGAGCCGGCATCTGGCGGTAGAAGAAGGTAAGCAGGAGCGTGCGGATATGGCTGCCGTCCACATCCGCATCCGTCATGATGACGATCTTGTGGTAGCGCGCATTGTCTGCGTCGAAGGTCTCGGCGATGCCGGCGCCGAGCGCGGTGATGAGCGCGCCAATGCTGTCGCTGGAGAGCATCTTGTCGAGCCGCGCGCGCTCGATATTGAGGATCTTGCCGCGCAATGGCAGCACGGCCTGGTAGCCGCGGTCACGGCCCTGCTTGGCGGAGCCGCCGGCGCTGTCGCCCTCGACGATGAAGAGCTCCGCCTTGTCCGGGTCCCGCGCCTGGCAGTCCGCCAGCTTGCCCGGCAGCGAGGCGATGGAGTTCTTCGGCTCGCGGATCAGCGTGCGCGCCCGGCGCGCCGCCTCGCGGGCCTGGGCGGCGCGCTGCACCTTCTCGACGATGACCCGCGCCTCTTTCGGATGCTCTTCCAGCCAGGCTCCGAGCGCCTCGTTGACGGCGCTCTCCACCGCCGGGCGCACCTCGGAGGAGACCAGCTTGTCCTTGGTCTGGGACGAGAATTTCGGGTCCGGCGCCTTGATCGAGAGCACGCAGGTAAGGCCCTCTCGCACATCCTCGCCGGAGAGCGCGAGCTTGTCCCGGCGGGTGAGGCCGATCCGGTCGCCATAGCCCGTGACCTGCCGCGTCAACCCGGCGCGAAAGCCCGCCAGATGCGTGCCGCCGTCGCGCTGGGGAATGTTGTTGGTGAAGCAGAGCGTCGTTTCGTGGAAGCTGTCGTTCCACTGCAGCGCCGCCTCGACGACGATGTCGTTGCGCTCGGCGCGTATGGCGATGCACTCATGCTGGGCCGTGCGGTTGCGGTCGAGCCAGGTGACGAAGGCATGGAGCCCGCCCTCGTAATGAAGATCGGTGCGGTGCTCCTCGATGCGCCTGGAATCGGTCAGCACCAGCCTTACGCCGGAGTTGAGGAAAGCGAGCTCGCGCAGCCGCCGCTCCAGTATCGCGAAGTCGAACTCCACCTTCGAGAAGGTGTCGGTGGAGGGCAGGAAGCGCACACGGGTGCCGGTCCGGTCTCCGTCTTCCCCGGCGGGGCCGACATCGCGCAGAGGCGCTTCCGCCTCGCCGTGGCGGAAGCGCATCGCATGTTCGCGCCCGTCCCGCCAGATCGTGAGGTCCAGCGTTTCGGACAGCGCGTTGACCACCGAGACGCCGACGCCGTGCAGCCCGCCCGAAACCTTGTAGGAATTGCTGTCGAACTTCCCGCCGGCATGGAGGTGGGTCATGATGACCTCGGCCGCCGACACGCCCTCCTCCTCGTGGATCTCGGTCGGGATGCCGCGCCCGTTGTCGATGACCGTCACCGAGCCGTCGGACTCCAGCGCCACCTCCACCGTATCGCACCAGCCGGCCAGCGCCTCGTCTATGGCGTTGTCCACCACCTCATAGACCATGTGGTGCAGGCCGGTGCCGTCGTCGGTGTCGCCGATATACATGCCGGGGCGCTTGCGCACCGCCTCCAGGCCGCGCAGCACCTTGATGGCGTCGGCGCCGTATTCGCCGGCCTCGCCCGCGCTCTGGATGTCTTCCGTATGCTCTGTGGGGTCTGTCATGGCCGCTCCGGCGGCAGGGGGGTGAGAACCGCATCTTCGACGCCGATATACAGCGCGCGGCCGGCGAGCGGGGCGAAGGCGCGCGCGTCGGCGCCGGTGAGCCAGGCCTGGCAGCCGAGCCGCCCGATCTCGTCGAACAGCGCAAGGCGCCGGCCCTCGTCGAGGAACGCCGCGACATCGTCCAGCAGCAGCAGCGGCGGCTGGGCGGCAAGGCGCGCGGAGGCGAGCACCAGCGCAATCAGCAGCGCCTTCTGCTCGCCGGTCGAGCAGTCGGCGGCCGGCATGCCGCGTTCGGCGTCGACAACGGCGAGGTCGCTGCGATGCGGCCCGACGCCGGTGCGGCCCGATTCGGCATCGCGGGCGCGCCCCTCGGCGAGCGCCGCGACCAGCCGGTCTTCCGCCTCCAGCGCCGGCCCCTCTTCCAGCCAGGTGTCGATGTCGCCCGACAGCGCCAGACGCGCCTTGGGGAAGGGCCCGCCGGCAGAGGCGAGCGCCGCGCGCAGCCGTTCGACCAGATCGCGCCGGCTGGCGGCGACGGCGACGGCGCGCTCCGCCATGCTGCGCTCCAGCGCAGCGAGCCAGTCGCCATCCGCAGCGCCGGCCCTCAGCAGCGCGAGGCGCTGGCGCATCGCGGTCTCATAGGCTTGCGTGCGCCGCGCATGGGCCGGATCCACCGCAAGCGCCAGCCTGTCCAGGAAGCGCCGCCGCGCGCCCGCGCCGTCGAGGAACAGCCGGTCCATCTGCGGCGTGAGCCAGACGGCCGCCACCGTCCCGTCGCGGGCGCGCCGGACCGCGCCGTCGATATGCGCCGCGCGCCGGTCGCCCTCGCCGAGGCCGGCGCCGATATCCACCGTCCCGAACGCCGTGTCGAGCTGCGCCGTCACGGTCCATCGTT
Organism: Alphaproteobacteria bacterium; assembly: GCA_022822125.1. The sequence continues at coordinate 3,593 of JAJECF010000178.1, read as the reverse complement.
CCGCGCCATGCCGCGTCATCTCCCTCGGCCGCGCCCGGCGCAGCCCGCGCCCCGGCGCCAGCAGCGACAGCGCTTCCAGCAGGTTGGTCTTGCCGGCGCCGTTCGGCCCGGTGAGCACGACGAAGCGATCGTCCGCCTCCAGGCGCGCTGCCCGGTAATTGCGAAAATCGCTGAGCGTCAGACGCCTGACGACCGGCGCCCCGCCCGATGCGTGAAGGGCGGCTTCGGCCACGGATCAGACGCGCATCGGCATCAGCACGTAGAGCGCGCTCGAGTCCACCATGTCGCGCACTACCGTAGGCGCTGCCGGGTCGGCGAGCTCGAGAGCCGCCGTGCCGCCTTCGATGCGGCGCAGGATTTCGAGCAGGTAACGGGCATTGAAACCGATCTCCATCGCCGTCCCGTCGAACCGCGCATCGATCTCTTCCGTCGCCGTGCCGTAGGTCGGGTCGGCGGCGGAGAGCTGCAGGCTGCTGGCGTCGATGGCGAGTTTGATCGCGCGGGTGCGCTCGGAAGAGATCGCCGCCACACGGTCCACCGCCTCGGCCAGCAGGCCGCTTTCGACTTCGAGTCGCTTGTCGTTGCCGGTCGGGATCACCCGCTCATAGTCGGGATAAGTGCCGTCGATGAGCTTGGAGGTGAGTTCCACGCTGCCGATGACGAACCGGATGCCGGTCTCGGAAAGCGCGATCGAAACATCTCCCTCCTCGCCTTCCAGCAGCTTGCGTAATTCCTGGACCGCCTTGCGCGGCACGATCACGCCGCCCGGCATATCCTCCGCGCCGGCGGGCCTCGGCACCTCGACGCGCGCCAGCCGGTGGCCGTCGGTCGCGACCGCGCGCAGCACCGGCACGCCCTCATGCTCGGTGGTATGCAGGTAAATGCCGTTCAGGTAGTAGCGCGTCTCCTCGGTCGAGGCGGCGAAGCCGGTGCGGTCGATCAGCCCGCGCAGGTCCTCGGCGGCAAGCTGGAAGCGGCAGGCGTATTCGGTCTTGGAAAGCGGCGGGAATTCCTCCGGCGGCAGGGCGGAGAGCGTAAAGGTGGACCGCCCGCAGCGCAGCCGGATGCGGTCCGTGCCGTCCTCGGTCTCCAGCTCCACCTGGGCGCCGTCGGGCAATTTGCGGGCGATGTCGTAGAGCACCTGCGCCGGCAGGGTGGTGCCGCCGCCGGAAACCGCTTCGGCGTCCACCGTCTCTACGGCGCCCAGCTCCAGATCGGTCGCCGAGAGACGCAGCCGCCCGTCCGCCGCTTCGAGCATGACATTGCCCAGGATCGGAATGGTGTTGGCCCGTTCGACCACGCTCTGCGCATGGCTGAGCGATTTCAGGAACTGGCTGCGTTCGATGGTGAGCTTCATCGTCGCTCCCGGAGCGGCTATGGTATCGACCGGCTGTCTTTCGGTAGCCCGACAGTATAGCAGCCCGGATTCCGGAGGGGAAACCATGTTGAGCGCCGCCGAACTGCAAAAATACCGAACGGACGGCTATGTGACGCCCGGTTTCCGCCTGCCCGAACGGGACCTGGAGGACATTCGCGCGCATCACGACCGGCTGGTCGCGCGCCATCCCGGATACCGCGACTACTGCCCCAACCTGCTGGCCCACGATCTCGCCTTCCTGAACTGGGCGCGCGTGCCGGAAATCCTGGACATGGTGGAGCAGGTGATCGGCCCGGACATCGCGCTCTGGAACTCCAGCTTTTTCGCCAAGCCGGCGCTGAACGGGCGCAAGACGCCCTGGCACCAGGACGGCGAATACTGGCCGCTGCGCCCGCTCGCCACCTGCACGGTGTGGATCGCGGTCGATGCCTCGACGCAGGAAAACGGCTGCCTGAATGTCCTGCGCGGCTCGCACAAGGACAGGCGGCTGCGCGCGCATGACACCAATGACGACCCGGCCTACACGCTGAACCAGGAGCTGCGCGAGGAGGAGTTCGACGAGGACCTCGCTGTCCCCATCGAGCTGGAGGCGGGGCAGGTCTCGCTGCACGACGTCTATCTGGTCCACGGCTCGGAGGCCAACAACTCCCCGAAGCCGCGCCGCGGCATGACGCTGCGCTACATGCCCACCACCTCCGTGTTCGACCGCGACATCGCCGCCGCCCTCGCCCGCGACAAGGGCCTGGTGAACCATGCGGACCGCACGCTCTTCCTCATGCGCGGCGAGGACCGCTCCGGCCGCAACGACTTCCGCATCCGCCTTTGAGGGCGGTCGGAGGCAGAGGCGACGATGGCAAGCGGCGGAGCGGACCTCGAAGGGCTGCGCTTCTTCAGCGAGCCGTCGGACCGTGAGCGCGCCGCGTTCTTCGTCGGCCGCGCCGGCGAAACAGAGGACATAGAGCGCGCCCTGGCGCGGGCGTTGCGCCATGGGCAGGCCGGGCAGCGTTCCGCAGGCGCCACGCGCCTGATCCAGGGCGCGCCGGGAGCCGGCAAGTCCGCCCTGCTTGCGCATCTGGAGGAGAAATGGACGCAGGCCGGCAGGCATGCGCCCTATGTCCTCTCGGTCTATCTGGAGGAACTGGCGGAGCCGGATCGCATCGCGCATGCCATTGCCGTCCGTCTCGATCCGCGCCGGGCGGAGCGGTTCCGGCGCACGGAAACCCGCAGCGGCAGCATCGGCATTAGCGGCGGCGGCGGCGGTTGGGCCGCTGAAACCGCGCCGCCGGCCGGGTTCGACGCGCTGCGCGACATGTTTCCGCCGGAGCGCTGGGAGCGCCCGCTCTGCCTGCTGGTCGATGAGGTGCAGAATCTGGAGCCCGGCCAGGCGGGGGTCATCCGGCGCCTGCACGAGGGGGTAGGCGGCCTGCCGGTCGTGCCGGTGCTGGCGGGCCTTGCCAATGCGCAGCATGTGCTGGCGAAGCGCGGCATTTCCCGGCTGTCTGTCGGGACCGTTCACATGTTGGGACGCTTGGAGCCAGGCCAGCCGGCGGAGTCCGTGAAGATGATGCTGGAGCGCTTCCGGGTCGAAGCGGCCGAGGTCGAGGCAGCACGCTGGGCAACCTTGCTGGAGGAGCTGTCGGACCGCTGGCCCCAGCATCTGCGTAACGGGATGCGCGCTCTGGCCGACGGCCTGCTCGCGACTGGCGGCGCGCTGGCCTCCGTTGACGAAAAGTCGGTTCTGGCCGGGGCGGAGAGACGGCGGCTGGATTCCTACAGGGCGCGGCGCAGCCCCGAAATGCTCGGTTCCGGCCTGCTGCTTGCAGCGGTGATGGAAGCGGTGCCCGAGGATGGGCTCGGCTATGTCGGGACGCTTCGCGTCATTGAGGAGAACGCCGGCGCGGCAAGCGGATGGCGGTTGCCGGCGGGCATGGGACCGGAAGAATATCTGGACCATCTGATCCATCGCGGCGCGCTCCAGGACGATGGAACCGGACGCCTCGCCTGCCCGATTCCGAGTTTCCGCCAATTCCTGATCGAGGCCGCTGCCGGCAGTTAGCCCGGATTTCTCACCGGGTGTAGGTGCATCGGGGCCCTGCATGTGAGAAAGTTCTTTTGTGACAAAGACTTGTCCTGTTGCAGAGGAACGCCCCGATGCGCACAGAGTGTAACCCGACGCGGATGCGATTTGCACGCCTGAAAGGCCGCGATGTCGTGG
>JAJECF010000172.1 GCA_022822125.1 Alphaproteobacteria bacterium | reverse complement strand
GGCATCGGCAAGGAATCGGACGAAGCGACCGTGACACTGCCATTGCTTCCCGCCAAGCCGGCAGGACTGACGGCGATGCCGGGCGACGGCAGAGCCCTGCTGGAATGGACGGCGCTGGATGACCCGACTGTGGCCCTTTGGCAATACAGTTACAGGACCGATGGCGCTGACGGCGCATGGACGGATATCCCCGGCAGCGATGCGGCGACCACAAGCCATGAAGTTACGGGCCTTGAAAACCGCACGCCCCATATATTCCGCATCAGGGCTGTGAACGGCAATGGTTCCGGGCTGGAATCGGACGAGGTTACGGTGGTGCCGTTCGCTCTGCCGGGAAAACCGTCCGGCTTTACCGCGACGCCCGGCGACCGGCAGGTGCTGCTGGAGTGGGACGACCCTGGCGATCCCGCCGTCACCGGCATCACCGGATGGCAATATAATCAGCGGCGCGGCAGTGGGGCGTATGAGGAGGACTGGACCTATATCATTGGCACCGACGGCACCACGACCAGCCACACGGTCATCGGCCTCGAGACCGGCGTGTCCTACAGCTTCAAGATCCAGGCCGTCGCCGATGAGGGCGTCGGCGCGGAATCGGATGAAGCAACCGCAACGCTGGCCCCGGTGCCGGCCAAGCCGGCGGGACTTACGGCGGTGCCGGGCGACGGCAGGGCCCTGCTGGAATGGACGGCGCTGGACGATCCGACCGTGACCCTCTGGCAATACAGTTACAGGACCGATGGTGCATACAGCGACTGGACGGATATCCTGGGCAGCGATGCGACGACAACGAGCCACGAGGTGACGGGGCTCGACAACGGCACGCCCCATACATTCCGCATCAGGGCTGCAAACAATAGCGGTTTCGGTCTGGGGTCGGAAGAGATCACCACCGTCCCGATTGCCGTGCTGGCAAGGCCCGAAGGCCTCAGGGCGACGCCGGGAGACGGGTCGGCTCTTCTGGAATGGAATGATCCGGACGATGCGAGAATCGTCAGATGGCAATATGTCGCCGGAGCGAGCGGCAACGCCGCGCCCGACGAATGGACAGACATGGCCGGCAGCGGCCCGGGGACAACCCGCCATGTCGTGGAGGGTCTCGAAAACGGAACCGCCCATGTGTTTCGGGTCCGCTTCTGCATAAGCGAAGACCGCATCCACCCGGACTGCAGCCCCGGCTCCGACCCCGTCTTCGCGACGCCGGAAGCCGCTACCGCGCCTCCAGCGGCGCGCAAGGCGGTCAAGGCCGTTCTGGCGACTCTGGCCGGTCGCATGGCCGCCGGCGCCGAGGCTGTTATCGGGGACCGCTTCTCTCCCGATGCCGTTGCGCCGCGCTTCGTTCTGGCCGGCCGCGACCTGCCGCTTTTCGGGACTGTCGGCGAAAGCCGGGCGCAACGTCCGGCCGCCCGCGACGAGCGGACAACGGTTGTCGGCATAAGCGGGCAGGAGGCGCGCCGGAAAAGCGCATTCCAGTTCTCGCCGGGTCCACCGGTCGCGGACAACTCCGCGCAGTGGTCGCTTTGGCATCGCAGCGGCCTGGAGGCGTTCGAGGGCGCGGCCGGCCCGCAAGCACATTATAGCGGCCGGTTGCTGTCGGCCTGGTTCGGCGCCGATATGCGGTGGGACAGGCGATGGCTGGCGGGCGCGGCGTTCGCGCGCCGCAAGGCGGAGGTGGACTATGTCGCCGACGCCGAGTCCGGCGTGCTGAAAATGACTCTCGACAGCGCACATCCCTATCTGCAGCGGCGCTTCGAAGAGGGTGGCGAGGCCTGGATGACGCTGGGCGGCGGGCGGGGACGCATTGAAAACACGGCTGGGGGCCGGGGCGTCGAGACCGCAGACGTCCGGATGGCGACCGTGTCAGTCGGTTACCGCAGCCCTCTGCCTGAGTTCGGAGGCCTGAAATTCTCGGCGTTCGGCGCGGGCGGCTTCGCGCGGCTCGACACCGGCGGGACTGCAGGAACAACCGTCGGCGCCCTGTCCGCCGCTGCCGACCGTCAGAGCGTCGGCATCGAGGCGTCGACGGGCGAAGGACAGACCTCGCGATATGCGTCCATATCGCTGCGCCGCGACGGCGGCGACGGGGTGACCGGCAAGGGCCTGGAGCTCGCAAGCGGCGTCCGGGCACCGCTGCCGCTGGTATCCGGGCATATCGATCTCCGGTTGCGCTGGCTGGCCTGGCATTCCGAGCGCGGCTATCGGGAATTCGGCCTGACCGCCGATATTCGCCGGCCGGGAGACGCCAGCCGCCGCGGGCTGTCATGGTCGCTGGATGCGGCGCTCGGGCCGCAGGACAGCGGGCCGGGGAAGTCCGCGCCGCTCTGGTCCGATGACCCCCGGGAGCGCAGGGGCGGAACACCGGCGCCTGCGGCGCATTTGCAGGCGGGCTGGAATTTCGTCTCCCGCGGCGCCGTCTTTGCGCCGCAAGCCGCCATCGGCCTGACTGGCGCAAAGGCGCAGCGGCTGGCGCTCGGCTTCGATGCAGGGCCGCTGTCTGGCCCTACGCTGACACTTGCCGCCGAACGCCTCACTCCGCCTAAGGGTGTCCCGGAGCACCGGATTTCCGCGGCCATGCAGTTCAGATTCTAGGGCGGCAGACAATGGCGATGGAACGGGATTCGAGCTTTGCTGCGTCGGGTCACTTGTTGCCGTAGAGCCTGTCGCCGGCATCGCCGAGGCCCGGCACGATATAGCCGTGGTCGTCCAGCCGCTCATCGACGGCGGCGGTGAAGACCGCCACATCGGGGTGGGCGCTGTGGAATGCCTCGATTCCTTCCGGCGCGGCGAGCAGACATGCCATCTTGATGTCGCGCGCGCTCGCCTCCTTGAGCCGGGAGACCGCCGCAACCGCCGAGTTCCCCGTCGCCAGCATGGGGTCGAGGACGATCACCGGGCGGTCGCCGAGGTCATCCGGCACCTTGAAGTAATATTCCATGGCGAGCAGCGTCTCCGGGTCGCGATAGATGCCCACATGCCCGACGCGGGCCGACGGAATGAGGTCGAGCATGCCTTCCAGCAGCCCGTTGCCGGCTCTCAGGATGGAGACGAGGACGAGCTTCTTGCCGGTCAGGAACGGGGCGCGGGTCTCCGCAAGCGGCGTCTCGATGCTGCGGTCCTCCGTCGCCAGGTCGCGTGTCACTTCGTAACCCAGCAGGAGCGAAATCTCGCGCAGCAGCAGCCGGAACCTGGCGGTGTCGGTGTCCCTGCGGCGCATGAGCGACAGCTTGTGCTGCACCAGCGGATGATCGATGACCGTGACATTGCCCATGGCGAAAAACCTCTCTCGAGTCCGAAGTCAGAAGACCGTGCCGTCCGAAGCGAACCGGATCGGCGAACCGCTGTTCTCCCGCGCCCGCCGCTATCGCAAGCGCGCGCCAGACGGAACAGGAGCCCGAATGCGCCCCGATCTCGTTCCCGAGTTTGGCAGAGCTTCGTGACGCAGGCGAGCGATCCTGGCTAGCCCGGGCCGGTGGGCGGGACGCGCAGGAATGCGAGGACGGCGCGGCCGTAGCGGCGGCGGTCCATGAGTCCGGGGAGGTCCGGCGCATCGTCATGCGCGCTCTCCACGACGACCAGTGCGTCCGGCCGGAGCCAGCCCTCGCGCGCCAGCGCGGCGAGCGCCGGCGCGGCCAGCCCCGAGCCCCAGGGCGGGTCGAGCCAGGCGATGTCATAAGCTGCGGGCGCAGGCCCGGGCGAGGCGGCATCGCGGACATGGACCGTTCCCTCTCCGCCCACATTGCGCCGCAACAGGGCAAGCGCCGCCGGGTCCCGCTCGATGAAGCCCGCGCGCGCCGCGCCGCGCGAGAGCGCCTCCAGACCGACCGCGCCCGTGCCGGCGAAGACATCCAGGAACGCCGCGCCCGCTAGCGGCGGCCCGAGGCCTGCATGGAGGAAGCGGTTGAACGCCGCCTCGCGCACCCGCTCGGCCGTCGGGCGCACGGAGCGGTCCGCTGGCGCGGCAAGCCGCCGGCCGCGCCAGCGGCCAGCGATGATGCGGATCACGGTCTGGTTCCGGCCACAGCTTCGAGCCTCCATGGGACTCGCTTTTGCAGATTATCTTTTAGGCGTTTGTGTTTTCGATTCACACTACGGTCGCGGTTTCTGCTGGCCTGGGGTGTGAGATGGAGGAGTTTTTGTTGGTATTGGAGGGTGTTATACCAGCGGTTGTTGATCGGAACCGATGGCGCGGGCCTCCCTGCCGTAGCCCCGGTCCTTTGTCCTCATCCCGAGTAGCGGCGCCAGCCGCGTATCGAGGGGGCCAGACGGCGAGGGACGTCCCCTTCGACAGGCTCAGGACCGTCCTTCGATACGCGCCTGCTGACGCAGCCGCTACTCAGGATGAGGTTCGATACGCGCCCGCAGGCGGGCGCTACTCAGGATGAGGAGAGGCGGGGGCGCCGGGCGGATCGACGAAAAAAGGGAAACCGGGCGGCATTTTTACTTCCGCAGGTGCTCGGCGAAGAAAGCGACCGTGCGTTTCAAGGCGTCGGCAGTCGCCGCCCGATTGCTTCCGCACATGCCTTGCGGCTTGATGCAGCCGGGGTAGCCGCCCTTCACGGTGTCCAGATTCCTCATGGAGAAGCCCTTCGCCTTGTCGATCGTTTCGGTTCCGCAATCCCCGTAAACCGGAGCATTGACCATTCGGGGCGTCATGGTTGAAATGAAACAATGGTATGCGCCGGGATAGATGACGAGATCGATCTGCCCGCCCGCCTGCCGGAGTTCGGCGGCCCGGTCCTCGCAGCGGCTGGCGTAATTCCAGTCTTTCTCGCCGATAAGGATCAGCATCGGCGCTCCGGTGGACTTGTAATCCTTGATAATCGCGTTGCAGGGCGGGTAAATCGGCACATGGGCGGCATAGCGAAGGCCGTCCGGCTGCATCTGGGCCATATAGGCCTCCCATTGAAGCCGCATGGCGACATTCGCCCCGAAGCTGGCGCCGCTGATGCCGATCCGTTCAGGATCGATTTTCGGGTGTTTGGCCAGCGCCTCGAGGGCGCGGACCGCGTCCACATAGCGGCTGTAGGAATTCAGGTATCGCCCTGTAGCCTTTCGCGGCAAACCTCGGCCCGCATATGAGTTATTGAAAAAGACACCGATACCTTCGGCAATCAGTCCATCGCGAAGATCGCGACGCCATTTGGCAAGAGACTCGCTTATGGTCGTCGGATGTCCCCACAGGACGACCGGGAACGGGCCTTCGCCTTCGGGCAGCCATAATTTGCCGGAAAGGTCCACGATAATGGCCGAGGACATAAAGGACGGCAGCGTTTCGTCCCCGATACCGAAACCGTAAGGCACGGCATATGGCGATGTATAACTAACGGTTTCCGATTTCATGCTTTGACAAGCCGACAGGGCAATGGACATGACAGTGAGGGTCAGGATGGATTTGCGCATGGCGCCGTTATTCCCCGGTTTCCGTTAACAGGGCAGTTCGATTACGGAACGGCCCGTCGGGCTGCATCGAGGGCAGCCTATGGTGCCGGCTCGGCCGCGTCGGATATGACGAGCTGGACCGCGCTCTTGCCGCGCCAGTCGTCGGCGCGGATCGTGCCGGCCACATGCAGCGCGCGCGCCTCCGTCTCCAGCAGCGCCCGGCCGACCGGCGTTCCGGCCGAGCGGAAGGCGATCGCCGCGAGCCGCCCGCCGCCGGCGTCGCCGAGGTCGGCGCGAACATGGTTTTTGCCGACGATGCGGGCATGGCGCACGCGCACCGCCGGCAGCGCGAAAACAGGCTCCGGATTGCCGCGGCCGAAAGGTTCGACGGCCTCCAGATGCGCCAGCAGCCCGGCCGACGCGCCGGCGACCGAGAGGCCGGCGTCGATATCGAGCGCCGGCGCCTGCCTGTCCGCCGGCGCAAGCGACGCCAGCCGCTCGGCGAGGAACGCCTCGAAGGCCGCGCGCTTCGCTTCGTCGAGCGTGAAACCCGCCGCCATGTCGTGGCCGCCGCCCGCCTCCAGCAGACCCGCATTCCGCGCCGCCAGGATCGCCGGACCGATGGGCATGTCGGGGACCGAGCGCGCCGAGCCGCGAATCCGGCCGCCCTCCCGGGCGCCTACCAGCGCCGGCCGGCGGTAGCGCTCCACAAGGCGGCTCGCCACGATGCCGACGACGCCCGGATGCCAGCCTTCGCCGACCGCAAGCACGAAGGGCGCGCCGTCCTCCCGCTCCTGGGCGAGGGCGGCGGCGAGGACATCCGCTTCCACCTGCCGGCGCTCGTTGTTGAGGCGTTCCAGCGTCCCGGCGAGATGCTGCGCCTCCCCGGGATCGTCGGAGGCGAGCAGCCGCGCGCCCAGCCCCGCCTCGCCGACGCGCCCGCCGGCATTGATCCGGGGGCCGAGCACGAAACCCAGATGGTAGGCGGCGGGCCGCCGCTCCACGCCGGCGGCGGTGAGCAGGGCCGCAATGCCGGGATTGCTCCGACGCGCCAGCACGTCGAGGCCGCGCGCCACAAAGGCCCGATTGAGGCCCGTCAGGTCCATCACGTCGGCGACCGTGCCGAGCGCCACGAGGTCGAGCCAGGCGCGCAGGTCCGGCTCTGGACGAAAGCGGTAATGGCCGCGCCGGCGGAGCACGCGGTTGGCGGCGACGACGAGCAGGAAAACGACCCCGACCGCGGCGAGCCCGCCGAGCGCGCCCGTCTCGTCCATGCGATTGGGATTCACCACGGCGAGCGCCTCCGGCAGACGGGCCTCGGGCAGGTGGTGGTCCAGCACGACGCATTCGAGGCCGAGGCCCGCGGCATGGGCGAGCGGCCCGAAGGCGGTAGTGCCGCAATCGACCGTCAGCACAAGCCGGTGGCCTTCCGCCGCAAGCCGGTCGAATGCGGCTTCGCTCGGGCCGTATCCCTCCGTCAGCCGGTCGGGCACATAGAGCCTGGTGCCGCCGCCCACCGCGTGGAGGAAGCGGGCGAGCAGGGCGGCGGAGGTTGCGCCGTCCACGTCGTAATCGGCGAATACGGCGACGGTCTCGCCGGCCTCGGCCGCGTCGGCAAGCCGCTCCGCCGCGAGGTCCATATCGCTCAGGCAGGATGGATCCGGCAGGGAGGTCCTGAGCTGCGGCTTCAGGAAGGCGCCCGCCGCCTCCGGCGTCACGCCCCTATTGGCGAGCACGCGCGCGGCGATCTCCGGCAGCCCTTCCCGTTGCGCGATTGCGGCCGCGGCCCGGGCGTCGCCCGGCCGCTCGCGCCAGGCGCGGCCCCCGAACGAGCGCGAGACGCCGAGAAAGGGTTCAGCCATCCACGGCGTCGAAGCCGGTCTTGCGGTCGAAATTGTGCCAGGCCTCGACGGTTCGCACCGTCCCGCTCTTGGAGCGCATAATCATGGAATGAGTGTAGCCGCCGCCGGCGAAGCGGCGCACGCCGCGCAGCATGGTGCCGGAGGTCACGCCCGTCGCCGCGAACATGACATCGCCGCTTGCAAGCTCCAGCAGGCCGTATTTGCGGTTCAGGTCCTCGATGCCGATGCGTCTGGCGCGGGTGCGCTCATCGTCGTTGCGGAACAGCAGCCGGCCCTGGAACTGGCCGCCGATGCAGCGCAGCGCCGCCGCCGCGAGCACGCCCTCGGGCGCGCCGCCCGAGCCCATATAGATGTCGATGCCGCTGTCCGGGCGCGAGGTGGCGATGACGCCCGAGACATCGCCGTCCTGGATGAGCTGGATGCGCGAGCCGGCGTCGCGCACCGCGCCGATCAGGTCTTCGTGCCGGGGCCGGTCGAGGATACACACCACGAGGTCGGCGACGGCGACGCCCTTGGCGTCAGCCAGCGCCGCCAGGTTGTCGGCAGGACTGCGGTCGAGATCGACGAGGCCTTCCGGCAGGTCCCCGCCGACGGCGATCTTGTCCATATAGACATCGGGCGCATGGAGGAAGCCGCCTTCCTCCGCCATGGCGATGACGGCGAGCGCGTTCGACCCGCCCTTGGCGGTGATCGTCGTGCCTTCCAGCGGGTCGAGCGCGATGTCGATCTTAGGGCCGCCGGCGCCGACCCGCTCGCCTATATAGAGCATCGGCGCCTCGTCGCGCTCGCCCTCGCCGATCACCACCGTGCCGTCGATGGTCAGGTCGTTCAGCGCCCGGCGCATCGCGTCCACCGCCGCCTGGTCGGCCGCCTTTTCGTCGCCGCGGCCCATCAGGCGCGAGGCCGCAAGCGCGGCGGCCTCGGTTACTCTCACCGCTTCCAGCGCGAGGTTGCGGTCCATGACGGCCCTGGCGCCGTCGGATGGGGACGGTCTGTCTGGCATGGGCGCTGGCCTCCTCCCGGCTTCGCTACAGAGCTTCGATGCGGATCGAAAGCGGCGGCTCGGCCACTGCTTCATGGCACGCGATCTCGGCAAGCGCCGCCTTCAGGTCTCGCTCCTGCGTCTCATGCGTCACGATCACGACCGGAACCCGCTCTTCCGGCGCGCGGCCCCGTTGGAGCACGGATTCGATGGAAATACCGTGCGCGCCGAGGCTGGCGGCGACCGAAGCGAGCACGCGCGGGCGGTCCACCACCATCAGGCGGATGTAATAGGCGCCCATATGCGCGTCCATCGGCGCCGCCTGCAGGGGTTTCAATGCGGCGGCCGGCACGCCAAAGGCCGGCGCCCGCCCGCCGCGCGCAATGTCGATGAGATCGGCGGCGACGGCCGAGGCGGTCGGCCCCGCCCCGGCGCCGGGGCCTTCCAGCACGGCGCGGCCGACCTGGCTGCCCTCGACCACCACAGCGTTGAGCACCCCGTCCACATGCGCGATGGGCGCCTCGACCGGCACCATGCAGGGGTGGACGCGCTGTTCCAGCCCGGCCTCCGATCGCCGTGCGATGCCGAGCAGCTTGATCCGGTATCCGAGCTCCTCGGCGAAGGCGATATCGAGCGCCGACACGCTGCGGATGCCCTCGACATGCACGGCCGCCAGATCGACCTCGACCCCGAAGGCGAGGCTGGCCAGGATGGCGAGCTTGTGGGCCGCATCCACGCCGTCGATGTCGAAGCCCGGATCGGCTTCGGCATAGCCCAGGTCCTGCGCCTCCTTCAGCACGGTCCCGAAATCGCGCCCCGTGCGGCGCATGTCGGAGAGCATGTAGTTGCAGGTGCCGTTCAGTATGCCCATCACGCGCCGGATTTCGTTGCCGGCGAAGCCCTCGCGCACGGCCTTGATCGCCGGTATGCCGCCCGCCACGGCAGCTTCGTAGAGCAGCGCCGCGCCGGCCTCCTCCGCCGCGCGGGCAAGCGCGGCGCCGTGATGGGCGAGCAGCGCCTTGTTGGCCGTGACCACATGCTTGCCGGCGCCAAGCGCCGCCTCGCAGACCGCCTTGGCCGGCCCGTCGGAGCCGCCGATCAACTCCACCACGACATCGGCGTCGGTGCCGCGCGCCATGGCGACGGCGTCGTCGTGCCAGCGGTAGCGGTCCAGCGCCACGCCCCGGTCGCGCCCGCGCTCGCGCGCCGAGACGTCCATGATCTCGATCGGCCGCCCGGCCCTGAGCGCCAGCAGCTCCGCCTCGCCTTCGAGGAGCCGGACGAGACCGGTGCCGACCGTGCCGAGCCCGGCGATGGCGAGCCTGAGCGCCGTCATTGCGCGGCCGCAGCGGCGCGCGCCGCCTCCCCGGCAAAGGCCTCGGCTTCGCCCAGGAACTGCCTTACGCCGCGCGCCGCCTGCCGGATGCGCTGCCGATTCTCCACGAGTGCCATGCGCACGAACCCCTCGCCATATTCGCCGAAGCCCACGCCCGGAGAGACGGCAACCTTCGCTTCCTGCAACAGCAATTTGGAGAACGCCAGCGAGCCCATGCCGGCCAGCGCCGGCGGCAGCGGCGCCCAGGCGAACATGGTCGCCGGCGGCGGCGGCACCTCCCAGCCGGCCTGCCCGAAAGCGTCCACCAGCGTGTCCCGCCGCTCCCGATAGAGCGCGCGCGTCTCTTCCACGCAGTCCTGCGGGCCGTTCAGCGCCGCCACGGCGGCCACTTGGATCGGCGTGAAGGCGCCATAGTCGAGATAGGACTTGACCCGCGCCAGCGCGCCGACGAGCCGCTCATTGCCGACGCAGAAGCCGACCCGCCAGCCCGGCATGGAATAGGTCTTGGAAAGGGAGGTAAACTCGACCGCGATGTCGCGCGCGCCCGGCGCCTGGAGCACGGAAGGCGGCGGCCGGCCATCAAACCAGATCTCGGCATAGGCGAGGTCGGAGATGATCCAGATTCCGCGCCGGCGGCAGAAATCCACCACCTCGCCATAGAAGTCGAGATCGGCGGTTTCCGCTGTCGGGTTCGACGGATAGCTCAGCAGCAGCGCGGTCGGCGGCGGCACGGAATGGCGCGCCGCGCGCTCCAGCTCGGCCATGAAGTCATGGCCCGGCCCGACCGGAATATGCCGCGCCGAGGCGCCGGCGATGATGAACCCGTAGGGATGGATCGGGTAGGAGGGATTGGGCACCAGCACGATATCGCCCGGCGAGGAAATCGCCTGGGCGAGATTGGCGAGCCCCTCCTTGGAGCCGAGCGTGACCACCGCCTCCCGCTCGGGGTCGATCTCCACCCCGAAGCGGCGGTCGTAATAGGCTGCAATCGCCCGGCGCAGGCCCGGTATGCCGCGTGAGGTCGAGTAGCGGTGGGTGCGGGGGTCGCGGGCTGTTTCGACCAGCTTCTCCACAATATGCGGCGGCGTCGGGCGGTCGGGATTGCCCATGCCGAAATCGATGATGTCCTCGCCGGCGGCGCGCGCGCGCGCCTTCATTTCGTTCACCTCGGCGAAGAGGTAGGGCGGCAGGCGCCGGATTCGGTGGAAATCACGTTCCATGGCGTCTGGTCTCCGGAAAGGGACAGCGCGCGTTTATAGCAAGAGCGCCGCGCTATTCCATGCACTTCCCGTCCCTGTCCGCACGGCCGGACGGGCAGGCGCGCGCCGCGTCATGCGCCGCCCGCTCCGCTTCCAGCTTCGCCCGGATTGCCGCGATGGCTGACGGGGACGAGCCGGGGCGCGGCGCGGCGGGCACATCGGCGAGATTAGGCCAGGGACGCTCCTGCCGGATGCGCTCCTCGTCCGCCAGACGGCTTTCCGGCGGCGGCGAGTCCTCGATCAGGGCGCAGCCAGCGAGCAGCACGACCATGCCGCACTGCGACAATTTTATGCTGCGATGCAATAAGTCCCTCGGGCTATAGTTGCCCCGGACCATTGCTGGAGGCGGCCCCATGACCGGCACACTCGACCAGGATGCGCTCGCCGAACGCCTCAGGGAGATCACGGAACGCAGCCAGCGCGTGGCGGCGGCATTTGCCGCCCGGCATGGCGCCGAGGCGGGCGGCGCGGACCCGGACCCGCTCGGCATCGGCAAGGCCTTCCTCGACATGACGGCGCGGATGATGACCGACCCGGCGCGGGTCATGTCCGCCCAGGCGGAGCTCGCCCGGCAATATGCGAAGCTCTGGCAGGATACAGCGCGGCGGATGATGGGCGGCGAGCCGGCGCCGCCGGTAGCCGAGCCCGATCCGGGCGATCGCCGCTTCAAGGACGCCGCCTGGCGGGAGAATTTCGTCTTCGACTTCATCAAGCAGTCCTATCTGCTGTCGTCGCGCTTCCTGCTCGGCAGCCTGCCGGACGCCGAGGGCGCCGACCGGCACGACGCCGACAAGGTGGCCTTCTACACGCGCCAGTTCGTCGATGCGATGGCGCCGACCAATTTCGCCGCGACCAACCCCAGAGTGCTGCGCGAAACCGTGGACAGCAATGGCGAAAACCTGCTGCGCGGCTTCGAGAACCTGCTGCGCGACCTCGAGGCGGGCAAGGGGCAGCTCCGCATTGCGCAGACCGACATGTCCGCCTTCGAGCTCGGCCGGAATATCGCCGTCACCCCGGGCAAGGTCGTGCTGCGCAATGAACTGATGGAACTCATCCAGTATGCGCCGGCGACGGAGACCGTCCACGAAGTGCCGCTGCTGATCGTGCCGCCCTGGATCAACAAGTTCTACATCCTGGACCTCGCGCCGGAAAACTCCTTCGTGCGCTGGGCGGTCGAGCAGGGCCATACCGTGTTCGTCATCTCCTGGGTCAACCCGGACGCCCGGCTCTCGGACAAGGCGTTCGAGGACTATATGGCCGAAGGCCCGCTCGCCGCGCTCGCCGCCATCGAGCGGATTACCGGGGCCCGGCGCGCCAACGCCATCGGCTACTGCCTCGGCGGCACGCTGCTGGCGGTGACGCTCGCCTGGCTGGCCGCGCGCGGCGAGGCGCCCGTCGAGAGCGCCACCTATTTCGCGTCGCTGGTGGATTTCAGCGAGGTGGGCGAGCTCGGCGTGTTCATCGACGGGGAGCAGGTGGCGGCGCTGGAAGCGCGCATGGACAAGGCGGGCGGCGTTCTGGAAGGCGCCGACATGGCCACGACCTTCAACATGCTGCGCGCGAATGATCTGATCTGGTCCTTCGTGGTCAACAATTACCTGCTCGGCCGCGACCCGGCGCCGTTCGACCTGCTCTTCTGGAACGCCGATTCGACGCGGATGCCGAAGCGCATGCACAGCTTCTACCTGCGGCGCATGTATATGGACAACGCGCTGGCGACACCCGGTGCGCTGGAGATCGCGGGCGAGCGGCTCGACCTTTCGGCGATCAGGACCCGCAGCTATGTCGTCGGCACGCGCGAGGACCATATCGCGCCCTGGCCGGCCGTCTATCGGGGCGCGCGGCACTATGGCGGGCCGGTGCGCTTCGTGCTGGCAGCGTCGGGCCATATCGCCGGTATCGTCAACCCGCCGGCGGCCGGCAAATACAGCCACTGGACCCACCGGCAGATGCTGAAGGACAACGAGGCGTGGCTGGAGCGCGCAGCGGAGAAGCCGGGCTCCTGGTGGCCGGACTGGGCCGCCTGGGTTGCGCGTTCGGCCGGCGGCCAGGCGCCCGCGCGCACTCCCGGCGACGGCCCGCTGCCGGCGCTCGCCGACGCCCCCGGCACCTATGTCGCGGCGCGCGCCTGAATGGAAACCGGGCATCATCAAGCAGTGGTGTCCACAAAAGGGCTATAAACTCCCGTTTTTTCCTCGCTGGCGCCTCGCTTTCTTCAATGCTCGACATTGGCTCCGGGCCTTTCGGAGCGGCGACCACGACCGCACTGAGGCCGTGACGGGCGTGATGGAAGTCGTGCTTCTCGACTAAGGCCCGGTCGAAGATCCGCGCCATGCGCTACCCCCTATACGGCCAGCGACGGCTCAACCTTCGACCTACCAGTCATGGCAGGACCCCGATCAGAACGAGGGGGACTGCGGGGACGCCGCGTCCCTGCCTCAGGACGTTGAGCAGGTCGCGCTCATAATACGGCACGCCGCTCGACATCTCCTTTTCGAGGTCCTCCATGGGGAGGATTTCGATCCCCACGTCGATGATGTCCGAGACATAGAAGCTCAGATGCTTCACGAACAGGTCGTGCGCCACGAAAGCATACTTGCCAAACTGGACCTCGACGGCGACCCGTTCCTTCACGAAATCGGTCTGGTTGTAGGACATTATCGGCTCATGCCCGGCCGCCTCGATTGCGGCCTTCTGTTCGTCGGCGGGCAGGCCGTAGATGCCGCGCAACAGTCGCTCGTTCTCCGTAACCCAGAAGGTGTTGCGTCGCTCTTCCCAACCCAGCGTCTCCAACCCACGCTTGAATGCGGCGTTCATATCCGGGGGCGAATAGAGCATCCGCCCGCGCATCGTCTTTTCTTTTGACACTGTCGTCGTGCAGGCTTCCGCATCCACGCCGGCGATAACGGCCTGGACATCGCCCCAGAGCTTCGGCCGGTGAACCAGCAGGTATTCTTCGCCGTTCAGGTGGGAGTATTTGGCGCCGATCCGCATCAGTGCCCGCCGTTGGGCAAGGCCGGATCGTAGACCGGCTTGCCCATCGGGCGCGTCCTCAGCGTTCCTTCCTGCAACAGGTCGATCCGGTCCCGCACGATCTCGATATAGCGGGGCACGGTATCGCAGCCCCAAGCCGACCGCCCGTGCTTGAGCGCCGCCACGGCGGACGAGCCAACGCCGAGATAGGGGTCGAACACCGCGTCGCCCTCATCCGTCATGGACAGGACCAGCCGCTCCACGAGCTCGACGGGGAATTGGCACGGGTGGACGGTCTTTTCCGGGTGGTTGTTCTTCACATTCGGGAATTGCCACACGTCGGAGGGGTTCTTGCCCTTCGGATTGCCGGACAATTCCCCGGCGCGCGGCCCTTTGAAGTGACGCTTGCCGGGATATTTCGACGGCACCCGGATCGGGTCCAGATGCTAGGTATAGTCGTCGCCTTTCGTCCACCAGTTGATGGTTTCGTAACGCCCGGACAGGCGCTTCGAGCAATGCAGCCCGTGCCCTAAATGCCAGACGATCCGGTTGCGCAGCTTCAACCCCTGTTCGGCGAACACCGGATAGAGGATCGAGTCGAGCGGGAAGATTTGGCCATTAACGACGCTGTTGCCGACCTGCCAGCAGATCGAGCCGTTGTCGTGCAACAGCCGGACGCACTCCGCAACCACGCGCTGCTGGCTTTCGACTCAGGCGTCCAGCGACAACCGTGCGCGCTCATATGACTTGCCGAGATTATAGGGCGGCGAGGTGACGATCAGCTTGAACGCGCCGTCCTTGATTCCTTTCATGAAGTCGAGATTGTCCGCGCACTCGATAACGGCCCGCACGCCTGTCATGCACCTCGCGCTTCCGACACCAAGCAGATCATGGTTCCCTCGCCCGCATGGTCATAAATGAAGGATTGCAGCGATTCGCCCTCCGGGGAAGCGGCGGCCTGTGCATGAACGCGATTCGCCGCCCGATTCCCGGCGCCCGCAAACCCGTTCCGATTCGCCTCCAGCTTGGTGGCCGCTGCCGCTTGGCGACGCGCTTTCGGCGGTAGACGGGCGGGCCGCAATATTTGTCCTGAGCAGGTTTGTGCGGAACCGATGGACATCACAAGGCCTCCGCCAGATAGTGGGGTCATGCTTCTTCTTCCGTCAATAGTCTTTCGGAACTTAAACAGAACATAAAAGGGGTATGTCAAGCTCAAAAATCCAACCGAACCGCCCTCAGATCACCCCTTCCTCCCTGAGCCGCGCCGCGGTTTCAGCATCGACGCCGCAATGCTCGGCCAGCACTTCCTCGGAATGCTCGCTCAGCGTGGGCGGGCGGCGGATGTCCGCGGGGGAGTCGGAGAGCTTGATCGGGCAGCCGACCGTCTTGTAGGCGCCGCGGCCGGGGTAATCGACTTCCACGATCATCTCCCGCTCGCGCAGATGCGGGTCGGCCAGCACCTCGCCGGTGTCCTGGCAGGCGCCGCAGGGCACGCCGGCGGCGGCGAGCAGCTTCATCACCTCGAATTTGCTGCGCCGGCGGGTCCATGTCTCCACCAGCGCGTTGTAGTCCTCGCGGTGCTCCCAGCGGCCCTGGGGCGTGGCGAAACGCGGGTCGTCCAGTTCCGGCATGTCCACCACGCTTCGGAAGCCCGCATACATCTGCGGCTGGCAGAAGATGTAGACATAGTCGTTCGGGCCCCCCGGCGCGCAGGCATAGGTGGAGCCGGGCACGGTCTGGCCGAGCTGGTTGCCGCGCCGGGGCTGCACCATGCCCTGGCGCTGATGGTCCCGCAGGCTGACGCGCAATATGTTGACCACCGCCTCCTGCATCGCGACCTCGACCTTCTGGCCCTTGCCCGTGGCGTGGCGCTGCTGCAGCGCGGCGAGCAGGCCGATGGCGAGATGCATGCCGGTGCCGGAATCGCCGATGGCCGGCCAGGTGTAGGTCGGCGGGTTCTCCGGGAAGCCGGTGACGCTCATCGCCCCGCCCATGGCTTGCGCGATGGGCTCGAAGGCCTTGTAGCCGGAATTCGGCCCGTAACTGCCGAAGCCCTTGATGGTGCCGTAGATGAGGCGGGGATTGATCTCCGAGAGCACGTCGTAGCCGAGGCCGAGCCGGTCCAGCGCGCCGGGCGAGAAGTTCTCCACCAGCATATCGACCTCGGCGATCAGCTTCTTGAAGAGCGCCTTGCCGTCTTCGGTCTTGAGGTTGAGGGTCAGGCTCTTCTTGTTGGCGTTCAGCACCAGGAAGAACAGCCCGTCCTGACCCGGAATGTCGGGCATTGCCCGGCGGGCGGCCTCGCCCTTGCCCGGCTCTTCCAGCTTGATGACCTCGGCGCCGAGCCAGGCCAGCACCTGCGTGCAGGCGGGGCCCGCCTGGTTGTGGGTCATGTCGATGATTCTGACGCCGTTCAGGGCCGCGCTCATGGGGGCCGCTCCTTCTTGTCCTCGTCGCCGGGCCGGCTATGCTCGCCGCCATGACGCAGCAAATTCCGGGGACGGTCAACGGCTCGGCCTTCGCGGTCGGCGGCTGGGAGGTCGATGTCCTCGTCACCGGCTTTCCGGGCAAGTCCGTCCGCCACGGCTCGCTCGGCTGGAGCACCATCGCGCTCATCCGGTGCGGGAAGAGGCTGGCGCTGGTGGATTGCGGTGCGTTCGGCCACCGCAAGCTGCTCATGGCGGAGCTCGACCGGCGCGGCCTCAAGCCTTCCGACATCACCGACCTGCTGCTGACCCACACCCACTATGACCATGCCGAGCCTCTTGCAGAACCGTCGAGCGGACATGGTTTCTGCGCTGATCTGAGATGATTTCGGTGTAGCTGTTTTCGGTTCCGGGGTCGCCTGGCGGTATTTTGGGTTTGCAACAGCCACAAGTGACCGCGGAGGCG
>JAJECF010000244.1 GCA_022822125.1 Alphaproteobacteria bacterium | reverse complement strand
TCGCCCTCCCGCCCAACTGGCGCGAACACAAAGCCTGACCGTCCCCAAAATCAACGAAATGTAGTGGGTACACCCGCCGACGCCGGTGTAACCCCCTGTTCTATCAAATACTTTTAATCGTCACTGTTGAAGTTGGGTCAGGATGAGGACGAAGGACCCGGGCTGCGGTAGGGAGGTGCCGCGCCATCGGTTCCGATCAACGACCGCTGGTATTAGGACAATCGGACCGTACGACTACAGGGATGCAACTACGCTTCTCGAAGATTTCTGGAAGGAAGTGGACATAGTCCTAAAGGAACGAGGGTCGATCCCATGACGACATTAAGGATCGGTATTGCCGGGTACGACCGGATGAAAGCGCGGACGATGGCGATCGCCCGGGGAGAGCACAAGCCCTCCAGGGACGAGCCGACGGTCTGGTTCGCGTCTGTCGAGAGCTTTGCCAAGGTGCTCTCCGGACACAATCGCGAGCTGCTGGCGGTGATTGCGCGGGAGCAGCCGGGTTCGCTCACGGAACTGGCGGCACTGGCCGGGCGAAGCAAGTCGAACCTCTCGCGCACTCTCAGGACGATGTCGCGCTACGGCCTGGTGAAGTTGGCGACGGGGCGGCGCGGGACGCTTGTTCCCCGTGTTCCCTACGACCGGGTGAGTCTGGACCTGCCGCTGACGACCTCGCCACGCGAGGCTGCATAAGGCATTCCGCTGCGGAGTTCGTTTTTCGGCCGTCAATGTTCCTCGTCGCGGCGGACTTTCGACAGGGCGGACGAGATAAGTCCGGCCGGTACTGCCACGATACCGAGGCCGCACATCAGGATGACGAATGTGAATGCCTTGCCCCCTGCCGTTACGGGATAGACATCGCCGTAACCGACTGTTGTGAGAGTGGCGACGGCCCACCAGATGCTGTGAAAGATCGACCGGAACGCTTCGGGTTGGGCCTCATGCTCGAAGTGGTATATTCCGGCCGCGGAGATATACAGAAGCACTGCCGTCGCCATGAAAAATATGACAGCTTCTTCCCGAACTTCCGCAAACGCCTTGCCGAATCTCTCCATCGTCCTGCTGTAGCGGACCAGTTTCAGGATACGGAAAATGCGGAGAAGGCGGAATGCCCGCAGGGCGTAAAGGTCCGCGCCAAGCAGGAGATAGAAGGGCGCGATTGCGATCAGGTCTATAAGGCCGTAGAAGCCGAATACATATCTCCATTTGTTTGGCGCCGTAATGATGCGAAGGACGTATTCGACGGTGAACAATATGGTAATTACAATTTCCAGAGAGAAAAGGATATGTTCGAGTCGGGGCGATAAATCCGGCAATGTTTCGACCGACAGGGAAACAATCGAAATCCCAATAAGAACAAGCACCGCAATGTCGAAAATCCTGCCGGGAAAGGTATCGGACTCTTGCACGATTTTCCGCAGGTTCATTGCTCGTCTCCCTCCGGGTTGTAGGGGTCGCGCGGCTGCCTGAAAGCTCTGTCCGCCGGCTGGAACGGAAACGAGGCCGGCCTATTGCGCCGCGCCCACCGCGACATTGGCGGCGAGGAATTCGGCGCTCTCGCCGTGCATGTGGCCGCGGATGGGGGCCGCGTCGAAGGCGTCGAGGCCCGAGCCGAGGCGGACATAGGCGTCGGTGGGGCTCTGGCGGTGGGTCGGGTCGAAGCCGACCCAGCCGAGCCCCTGGACCCAGGCCTCCGCCCAGGCATGGGTTTCGCCGAGCGGGGTTTCGGGGTCGTGCAGGTAGCCGACGACATAACGCGCCGGGATTTCGAGGAAGCGGCAGGCGGCGGCGAAGAGATGCGCCCGGTCCTGGCAGACGCCGGCGCCGCGCGCCAGCGCCTCGGCAGCGGAAACGCTGCTGTCAGTTGCGCCCGGACGGTATTCGAGCGCGTCGGCCGCCGCCTCGTTCAGCCTGTGGAGCAGAGGCAGCAGGCCGTCCTCCCCCTCGGCGGCCTTCCGCGCAAAGGAAGCGACGCCGCCGGAGGGCTCCGTCAGCGGCGTATAGCGCAGGAATACGGCCGGTCGATGCGGCGGCCAGCGGCCGAGCATGCCGGCCCTGTCCTCGGTCTCGACCGCGCCCTCCGCCGACACCTCCACCCGCTCCGGCGGCGCGGACGCCCGCCAGAGCGCCTCCCTGTCGCCGAAGGAGTTGGTCAGCAGCGGCGCGACCTCCGCCCCGTTCACATGCACAGACCAGGCCTCGATGCGCTGCATGGGATTGTCCGCCGGGAACAGCCTGAGCCGCAGCATCAGCTGCGAGGGCGGCGGGTCGTAGCGATAGACCGTGTCGTGGCGGATGGAGAGGCGCATGGACCGGCCCCTCAGAAATGGTAGGCGCGCGAGAGCTCGCCGGAGAGGCGGGCATTCAGCCGCAGCGCGTCCAGCAGGAACTCGTGCAGCCCCTCGTCGAAAATGTCGTCCATCTCCCGGTCCTGCAACCGGCGTGCGGCTGCCTCGACGGTCGCATGGCAGTCATGGTGCGCGCCGTAGCGGTCCGCCAGACGGGCGAGCGCCGCGCGCAGGCTGGCATAGCAGAAGGCGAGCGAGCAGGGAAAATCGGGGTTCAGGATCATGAAATGGGCAATCTTGGACGGGCTGAAATCGCCGCGATAGACATAGTGGTAGGAGCGCACTGCCGATGTCGCGTGCAGAAGGCTGATCCAGCGGTAGCGGTCGCGGTCGTCGAGCAACAGGCCGGTGTCCGGCAGCAGCACGAAATATTTGGCGTTGAGCAGCCTGAGGGTCATGTCGGCGCGTTCGAGGAAGGCGCCGGCGGAGAGGAAATCGTAGCCCTCGCCGCGCAGCATGGTGGTGAGCGCCGCGCCCCGGAAGAGCGCCGAGAGGCTCCTGATCCGGTCGAGCGTGGCCGGCAGATCGCGCCGGATGGTGTCCGCCTCAACGCCGCCGAGCCAGCGCCAGCCGTCGTTCAGCCCCTCCCACATCTCGGCGGTGAGCGCGGTGCGCACGGCGCGGGCATTGTTCCTGGCGCGGTCGAAGCAGGCGCGGATCGAGGACGGGTTGTCCTCGTCGAGGATGAGGCTCCGGCAGACCTCGGCCTCGCCGATCCCCTCATCGGGTCCGTACGCCGCCCCGGCGGCGGCCATGACCGAGCGCCATTCCTCCTGCCCGTGCGCCCCCGGCAGCATCGCCATGCGCCGGCCCATCTCGACCAGCCGCGCCGTCGCCTCCGCGCGCTCCAGATAGCGCGCCATCCAGAAAAGGCTCTCCGCCGTCCGGCTCAGCATCGCTCCGGCCCTGATGGGTTCGCAAGCAGTATAGGCGGGTTTCGCGCCGCCTGTCCCTCGAGGCTATTCCGCCAGCACCCAGGTGTCCTTGACGCCGCCGCCCTGGCTGGAATTGACGACCAGTGAGCCTTCGCGGAGCGCGACGCGGGTGAGGCCGCCCGGGACCAGGCGGATGGTGCGGCCGATCAGGCAATAGGGCCGGAAATCGACATGGCGGCCGGCGACGCCCGCCTCGGCGAGCGAGGGCGAGGAGGAGAGCTCCAGCGTCGGCTGGGCGATGAAGCCCTCCGGGTCGCGGCGGATCTTCTCCGCGAATTCGGCGCGCTCGGCGGCGGCGGCATGTGGCCCGATCAGCATGCCGTAGCCGCCCGAACCGTGGACTTCCTTCACCACAAGCTCGTCCAGCCGCTCCAGCACCCAGGCGCGCTCGTCATCATGCGAGCAGCGCCATGTCGGCACATTCCGCAGGATCGGCTCCTGCCCGAGATAGAAACGGATCATTTCGGGCACATAGACATAGACTTCCTTGTCGTCCGCAACGCCGGACCCCGGCGCCGAGCAGAGCGTCACGCCGCCGGCCCGGTAGGCGTCGAACAGGCCGGGCACGCCGAGCAGGCTGTCGGGACGGAAGGAGAGCGGGTCGAGGAAGTCGTCGTCGATGCGCCGGTAGAGCACATCGACGCGCTGGGGGCCCTGCGTGGTGCGCATCCAGCACAGCCCGTCATCGACGAACAGATCCTGCGGCTCGACCAGCTCGATGCCCATCAGGTCGGCGAGGAAGGAATGCTCGTAATAGGCGGAGTTGAACGGTCCCGGCGTGAGCAGCGCGATGACGGGATCGCCGTCGCAGGCCGGGGGCGCCACCTCCTCGAATGTCCGGCGCAGCTCCTCCGGATAGGCGTCGACCGGCTCGATATTGCCGCCGCGGAACAGTTCCGGGCAGGTCCGCATCATGCACTCCCGATTCTCCAGCATATAGCTGACGCCGGAGGGCGTGCGGCAATTGTCCTCCAATACCTGAAATTCCTGCTCTCCGGTGCGCACGATGTCGATGCCGACCACATGGGAATAGACCCGGCCCGGCGGATCGACGCCGATCATCGCCGGTTCGAAGGCCGCATTGCGGTAAACAAGGCGCTCCGGCACGATCCCGGCGCGCAGGATTTCGCCGCGGTGATAGACATCCTGGAGGAAGGCGTTGAGCGCCAGCGCGCGCTGGCGGATGCCGCGCTCCAGCCGGCGCCACTCGGCCGCCGCGAACACCCGCGGGATGAGGTCGAAGGGGATCAGCCGCTCCGGGTCGCCGCCCTCGCCATACACGGCGAAAGTGATGCCGATGCGGCGGAAGACGGCTTCCGCCTCGGCCGTGCGCCGGCGCAGCGCGTCAAGGCCGCTCGCCTCGATCCAGGCGGCGATGTCGTTATAGGGCGCCCTCAATCCGGCGCCGTCGCCGGTCATCTCGTCGAACATGCCGGCTCTCCCGTTCCGGCCGGTGTCGCCCGATGCGGCTGCCGCCCCGTCAGACGGGATCCCAGAAGAAGACGTCGCCATCCCGGTCCAGAGGCGAAAACGCGGCCTTCAGGGCCGGCATGGCGTGCTCGTGGATGCCGGCCGGCGTCCAGCCCTCGCTGCGATGCACCGAACGCGCCGGCCGGTGCTGGTTGAAGATGAACTGCTCATTGCGACGCGACGCGAAGATCTGCCCCGTCACCCCGCTCGCAAGGTCCGAGAGCAGATAGACCACCATCGGCGCAATCTGCGCAGGCTGCAGCGTCTTCAGCTTCTCGATCCGGTCCAGCTCCTGCGGCGTGCTGGCCGGAATGGTCTCGATCATGCGGGTCCATGCGAAGGGCGACATGCAGTTGGAGCGCACATTGAAGCGCTGCATGTCAAGCGCGATCGACTTCGACAGCCCCACAATGCCCATCTTCGCCGCCGCATAGTTCGCCTGGCCGAAATTGCCGATCAGCCCCGAGGTCGAGGTGAAATGCACCATCGCCCCCGATTCCTGCGCCCGGAAATGGTCCGCCGCATTGCGCGCCACATTGAACGAGCCCTTGAGATGCACCGAAATCACCGCATCCCAGTCCGCTTCCGTCATCTTGTGGAAGATCACATCGCGCAGAATGCCGGCCACATTCACAACCCCGTCAATGCGCCCGAAGACCTCCACCGCCTGGGCCACCATCCGGCCCGCCGCCTCGATCATCGCCACGGTCTCCTGCGCCGGCGTCGCATCCGACCCCGCGCCCCCGACATCGCCGCCGAGGTCGTTCACGACCACCTGAGCGCCCTCGCGCGCCGCCAGCACCGCAACCTCCCGCCCGATGCC
>JAJECF010000091.1 GCA_022822125.1 Alphaproteobacteria bacterium | reverse complement strand
ATCCCCTGCCACCAGTCTCGTATCCGCGCTCATGGCAAAACTCCTTGCGCGAACCTGTCAGGTGAGGAACCGAGTGCGTCAGTCGCGCACGCTCGGGTCTGTGGGGGGCGGGGCTCGGTAACGACCCCGCCTACCCGGCCGTATAGCCTGTCATCGCCGGCGTGGCCGGAGAGCGTGTCATTGCCTCCGTCCCCGTAGAGCCAGTCATTGCCGCGGCCGCCGAGTACAAGGTCCATGCCGTCGCCGCCATAGAGCGTGTCATCGCCGGCGCCGCCGTCCAGGATGTCGCCGTCGCCGCCGCCTTCCATCCTGTTCATTTCGACGCCGCCGATGAGCATATCGAAGCCGTCGGTGCCTTGCGTGACATGGACTTCCGGCATCGCGAACATGGCTTCGGTAAGGGCGTCCACGGAGGTCACGCCGTTGATCGTGATCGTGCCGCCGCCCCAATCCGAGAGGTCGATGACGACGCCGGTCACCGTGTTGGGGTCGTAAGGGTCCGTTACCTCCGCGATCTTCGTTTTCAGGTCTTCCCAGTCGATCTTCCGACCGAAATGGGAGAGGTCGATGATGTCGTTTTCCAGATCGAAATTTTCGACGATGTCATCGCCGCTATATTGCCAGAAGACGAAATCGTCCGCCCCGGCGGTGCCGGTCAGCGTCTCGTTTTCGGTGGTGCCGATTATTCTCGCCATGACCGTTGCCCCCTTCGATGGAACTGGCCGTATCGCTGACCTTACCGATCAGGAACAAAGAGGTTAACCGCTGAATATCATAGTGTCCAATGCCGTTTCTAACGGATTCATCGAGACCTCCTTTGCCTTCCTGAAGGAATCCGATCGCCACTCGATGGTTGGGCTCAGGCCTGCCTCCAACTTCTTCCTCGGTTACATCGGGCCTCGGCGTACCGCACCGTACCACACGCTCAGGCGTCGCATATCACGTTTCCGATCCCGCTGTAGCCGGGGCGATTGCCGCCCTGTCCTTCAACCCCGAGTTGCGATGCATGAGGGACTGCAGGATCGTCGGTCCCTATTCGGATTTCCGGGCCTTGGTGTCGGAGTCCCGGGCGGCGCAATGCTATCTGCAACTCGGCTAAAGGATGGCCTATCTCGCCGAACAGGCTGTTTGGCAAATCGGGGACGAACGCCATGTGGCCGACATCGCCAGAGCGCGCACCTTCCCCACAGGTTCGTTGTAACCGTTCGGGTCCCGGGGGGACGGAACACAGGCGGTCGCTACTGGAGTGATGCAGTCCCGAGGGAAGCCGGGACTTTCCGATCGTTCACCCCGCCCTTTCGCCGCGCTCATCCCCCGGGACCCGAACGGATACGGTTCGTTCGCTCGATACAAAACCGGAGCGATCGTTTGCGCTGGAAGCTCCACCCTCGCTCCGACCCCATGGTCCGCTCCCGTTGGCGCATGGAGGAAGCGAGACAGAACGGAGTGATGTTGAACCAGGACGCCGACGGCGGTGGTTCCGTGCGGGACGGATAGGCTGCGCCTGCGTTGACTCTCCCGGCCGATTCGGACGACCATCCTATTCGCGGTCGCTGGCGCGTCCCGCTCTGCCGGGGCGTCTGCTCAATAAAACAGCCCGATACCCGGCGCTGATCGGGCTTGCGAGGTTCGTCATGCTGCCGGTCCTCGTCATCAATCTGGACCGCCGCCCGGATCGCTGGGCGGCGGTCACCGGCAATTTGAGCGCGCTGGGTATTGTTCCCGAGCGTATCGGCGCCACGGACGCGGACTGGGTCATGGGAGCCATCCCCGACGACCTCTCGCTCTCCCAGGCGGCCTGCCGGGAGAGCCATTTCGCCGCTCTGGATGCATTCCTGCAAACCGGCGCGCCAGCGGCGCTCATCCTCGAAGACGATGCCGAGCTGGCTCCGTGCGCTTGCGACCTGCTGACCTCCGCAGACTGGTGGCCGGCCGCTTCGCGTGCAGTGAAGCTGGGAGGATGCGACGAGCCTGCCCTGCTCGGGCGGCCGGTCGGCGAGACGCCGGGCGGCAGCCAAATCCGCCCTATCGCATGGGCGTCCGCAGTGGCTTGCGCCTACATGATCGACCGCGAAGGCGCGAGGATCGTGATCGACGAAGCGCCGCGCGTCGGCATGACGATGGACTCCTTCCTGTTCGACATGATCGGTTCGCCCGCGGCGCGGCGATTGAAACCGGCTCATGTCGTTCCTGCCGTGGCACGGGTAAGGCCGCGGCAAGGATCGGACATACACCGCGATTTCTCGCCGCGCACGACCGACTCCATGATGCGGGCCGTCTTCAAGCTCGGCATCGGCCTGCGGCGCATGACGGGGCAGGTCCGGCGGGCGCAGGTCGCTCATCACCCGCCCCTGGATCCGCCGGACTAACGGACGCCGTCGGTGGTCATTGCTTCGCCTCTCCGCTGTTCCGGTCCCGCCAGCGCTTGTGGAACCACAGCCAGTCTTCCGGCGCGCGCCGGATGTCGGCCTCCAGCCGGGCTGCGTAGCGGTCGACGATTCCGGTGTTGCCTTCCTCATAGGGCGGTTCGCAGAGCTTCTCGACCCGGCAGAGATAACGGCCGCGTCCCGTGCGCCGGCAGGACAGATAGTACACCGGCCATCCGAGCGCGCGGCCGATACGGTCCGGCCCGGTAAAGAAGGCCGTGCTTCGTCCGCAGAACTCGACCTCGCAGCGTTCGGCGGAACCCGGCTTCTGGTCGGCGACCAGGACGAGGACCCCGTTTCCCTGCCGGCAGCGAAGTACCGTCCGGCGCACCTCGCCGAGCGGCACTAGCGTCCCGTCGAAGCGGTCGCCGATGGCGTTCAGCATGCGGTGCAGGACGGCACCGTGCGGCTCCTTGTAAACCACGAACACCTCCGCGCGCACCTTTGGGTGCTAACTATCTGAGATAGCGTCGTTTTTTCTCCCGAAAAATCTGCAACCGGGGAACAGGTCGCTTCCCTGGCTGCAACCGGAGCCGGGAGACATCTTATGCCGGGAACCACCCTTACCGAGGCGCGCGTGAAGGCGCTCAAACCCCGCAAGTCCGTCCGCGAGGTCCGCGACGGCAAGCTCAGGGGCTTCGGCGTCCGTGTGTCGCCCTCGGGCCGCAAGCGGTTCTTCATCCACTGTCAGCATCGCGGCGAACGCATCTGGAAGATCGTCGGCGACGCCGGGTCCATGAGCGTCGCCGAGGCGCGGTCCCTTGCCGGCGACATGCTCACCGCCATCCGGCGCGGCGAGGAGGCGCCCCATGCGCCCGGAGAGACCCTCTTCGAAGCTGTCGCCGAAACGGCGTTCCGTCGTCACGAGAGAATCTGGAAGCCCGGAACGCTCCGCGTGAACCGCAGCTATCTTTGCAGCCGGATCATGCCGCATTTCGCCGGTCGTCCGGTTGCCGACATCGACCGGCAGGAGGTGAGGAACTGGTTCGCCCGCCTGCGCGCGACGCCGGTAGCGGCCGACAGGTCCATGCCGATCCTGTCCGTCATCATGAAGGAAGCGGAGGCCATGGGGCTGCGCCCGGAAGGCTCCAATCCCTGCCGGGGCATCCGGCGCTACCGCCGCAAGGGCCGCGAGCGGTTTCTCTCCGACGAGGAAATCCGCCGCCTGTCCGCAAGGCTGACGGCGTATGAAGCGCGGTGGCCGCAGCGGGTCGCGGTCATCCGGCTTCTGCTTCTGACCGGCTGCCGCAAGGGCGAACTCCTCACCCTGCAATGGCGGGACTACCGGGAAGGCCGCCTGTTCCTCCGCGATTCCAAGACGGGACCCAGGACCGTGTGGCTTTCCGAACCGGCCCGGGCCGTTCTCGACGGCCTTGAGCGCAAAGGCCGCTGGGTTTTCCCGGCGCCGGAGGGCGGCCGGCCCCGGAGCGCGAACTGGCTGAACCACTTCTGGCAAAGGGTCTGCACCGAGGCCGAACTGGAGGACGTGCATCTTCATGACCTGCGCCATACCGTAGCCAGCCTGGCGCTCCGGCAGGGCGAGACCGTGCTCGCCATCGGCCGGCTGCTCGGCCACCGCAATCCGGAAACCACGCTGAAATACATCCACCTTGCAGACGCCACGGTGCAGGACGCGGCCGAAAAGGTCGGCGCGGTGCTGGAGGCAGACTGATGGCGGGCAGGGAACGCATGAAACTCACCGACGCCGCCGTCGCCCGGCTTCGGCCCCGCGAGCGGGAATATACCGTATGGGACACGCGCGCGGCCGGCCTCGGCGTCCGGGTACGGCCCTCCGGCGGGCGCAGCTGGGTGCTGTTGCAGGACAGGGGCGGGCGCACGAAGCGCGTCTCGCTCGGCCCGGTCGGGGTGAAGAGCCTGGAAGAGGTCCGCAGGGAATGCCATGCCCGCAGGGCGAACCCGGAGCCCG
>JAJECF010000175.1 GCA_022822125.1 Alphaproteobacteria bacterium | reverse complement strand
ATCTGCCATTCGGTATCGGTGGCCATGATGCAGCGTTGCCTTCGCCGCTCTCCCTGTCCGCCTGCCATGGTGCTCGTGCTCCCCGATCGATACCTCGCGACCACTGTTATATGGATCTCCATATAGTCATGAGCCATGGGTATCACATATGAGGAATGAATACAGCCGAGGCTCCTTATGCTCAACAGCCCCATCCTGTCAGTGATCCCCGCTCATATATGCGATACAAAATCCCCGGAATGCAAATTCACGCAACACAGCCGGGATATTCATACAATCGAAAAATCTTGCGACATGGACTTGACGATCCTTCCAAGTCCATGCAATGACTGTCTTTCCTACGAGGAAGAGCAAGCGTGCAATCAGTTGCCTACAAGCATTGAAATGCAAATTTGTGTGTCACACCTGGTAGGGCGTCAGCATCGAGTTGCCATTGCCCTGGCGCTCCGGCTCGCGCCCGGTGAACAGATAGTCGGAAAGCGGCTGATAGACCCAGCCGAGGCCGGTTTCGAAGAGCGAGACATCGACCCGGCCGCCCTTGCCGGTCCGGTCCCGCCGGCGGAGCGCGGCGAGGATGCCGATGACGGCCCACATCGCGGTGCCCGGATCGACGATCGAGACGCCGGCGCGCATGGGCGGCCCCTCGACCGGCCCGTTCATCGCCATGACGCCGGCATAGGCATGGGCGAGCGGTTCGTAACCGGGCTTTTTCGCCAGAGGCCCCTTTCGCCCGAACGCGCCGACCTCGCAATAGACGAGGCGCGGATTGCGGGCCTCAAGCGCCGCATGGCCGATGCCGAGCGACTCCGCGAGGCCGGGGCGCAGATTGTGGACCAGCACGTCCGCCCGCTCGACCAGCGCCAGGAAGCGCGCGAGCGCCGCCTCCTCTTTGAAATCCACGACCGCGGAGCGTTTGTTGCGGTTGAGGATGTGGAAGGCCAGCGGATGGCGCTCGCCGTCCTTCTCGACCAGCCAGAACCGGGCGTCGTCGCCGCCCGGCTTCTCGATCTTGATGACGTCGGCGCCGAGATCGGCAAGGATCGCGCCGGCATAGGGGCCGGCGATGTTCTGGCCGATCTCGATGACCGTGAGGCCGGAAAGCGGCATGGGGCGCGCTCCTGCTTGCGCTGCCGGCGGACGGGACGGAAGGCCTTGACCCCGGCGGCGGCTATCGATTCGATGGCGCGGACTCTAGCAGGGGCGGCAGATGGAACCCAGAAAGCTGGCCGCGGACCTTTTCGACGAACTGGCGGCCGCCACCCATGACGGGGTCGGCATCACGCGGGCGAGCTATGGCGAGGGCGAAGCGTTCGCTCATGCGGCGATGGCGCGCGCAGCAAAGGCGCTCGGCCTCGAAGTGGAAACCGACCCGGCCTGCAACACCTATATGACGCTCGCCGGCGCGGACCGTGCGGCGGCTCCGGTCATTATCGGCTCGCATCTCGATTCGGTGGCCGAAGGCGGCAATTTCGACGGCGCGGCCGGCGTGGTCGCCGGACTGGCGGCGATCGCCGCGCTCCAGCGGGACGGGGCCGCGCCCGGCCGCGACATCCGCGTCATGGGCATCCGCGCCGAGGAGAGCGCCTGGTTCGGCACCTCCTATATCGGCAGCCGGGCGGCGCTCGGCGCCCTGCCGGCCGGCGCGAAGGAGACCGCTAGGCGCGCCGATACGGGGCGCACGCTCGCCGACCACATGCGCGAGGCGGGCGGCAATCCGGATGCGCTCGACCCGCCCTTCCTCGAGGCTGCCCGCGTGCATGCCTTTCTGGAGGTGCATATCGAGCAGGGCCCGGTGCTGGTCGAACAGGGGCTGCCGGTCGGCGTCGTCACCGGCATACGCGGCAATCGCCGCCTGCCGGCCGCGCGCTGCCTCGGCGCCTACAGCCATTGCGGCGGCATGCCGAGGCGCTCGCGCCAGGACGCGGTGATGGCCGTTACGGACCTGATCGCCCGGCTCGACGGGCTCTGGGACGAGCGCGAGGCGGCGGGCGAGGACTTCGCCTTCACCGTCGGCAAGCTCGCCACCGACCCCGAGCGCCACGCCATGACCATCGTGCCGGGCGAGTGCCGGTTCTCGCTCGACATGCGCTCGCTCGACGGCGCGTTCCTCGACGATCTGGAAGGCTGGGTCGCGCAGGCGGTGCGGGAGATCGAGGCCCGCCGGGGCGTCGCCTTCGAGTTGGGCGAGCCGACGCGCGCCGCCCCCGGCGTGCTGGACGAGTCGATCCGCAGCGGCCTGCTCGACTGCGCCCGGAGCCTCGACGTGCCGCATAACGAGATGGCGAGCGGGGCGAGCCACGACTCCGCCGCCTTCGCCGCCGCCGGCGTGCCGACCGCCATGCTGTTCGTGCGCAACCCGCATGGCAGCCACAATCCCGACGAGGCGATGGACATCGACGATTTCATGGCCGCCGTGAACATACTGACCCGCTGGCTCGCAACCGAAGGAGCGCGCGCATGACCCGCATCGCCATTCTGGACGATTACCAGGGCATCGCCCTTTCGATGGCGGATTGGGACAGCCTGCCGGACGGGTGCCAGGTCGAGGTCTTCCACGACCATGTGGCGGACCCGGCCGTGCTCGCGGACCGGCTCGGGGATTTCGATGTCCTCTGCATCATGCGCGATCGCACGCCATTCCGGCGCGACATGCTCGGCAAGCTGCCGAAGCTGAAGCTGCTGGTGACGACGGGCATGCGCAATGCCTCGGTCGATGTGGAGGCGGCGAGCGAGCAGGGCGTCACGGTCTGCGGCACCGCTGGCAGCGCGCACACCACGCCCGAGCTCACCTGGGGGCTCATCCTGGCGCTGCAGCGGCATATTCCCGCCGAGGACCGGGCGATGAAGGCCGGCGCCTGGCAGACGACCGTCGGGCGCGGGCTCGCGGGCGCCACGCTCGGCCTGCTGGGCCTCGGGCGGCTCGGCTCGGAGGTCGCGCGGGTCGGGCAGGCGTTCCGCATGAACCTCATCGCCTGGAGCCAGAACCTGACGGCGGAGCGTGCGGCAGAGCACGGCGTCCTCCGCGTCGAGAAGGACGAGCTGTTCCGGCAGGCGGATGTGCTGTCGATCCACACGCTGCTCAGCTCGCGCACGCGGGGTCTGGTGGGCGCGCGCGAGCTCGGCCTGATGAAACCCTCGGCGGTGCTGGTGAACACCTCGCGCGGCCCCATCGTGGACGAGGCGGCGCTGGTCGAGGCGCTGCGGAACCGCAGCATTGCCGGGGCCGGCCTCGATGTGTACGACACCGAGCCGCTGCCCCGCGGCCATCCGCTGCGCAGCCTGGACAATGTCGTGCTGACGCCGCATCTCGGCTATGTGACGACGGATACCTTCGCGGTCATGTATCCGCAGACGCTCGAATGCGTACAGGCCTGGCTTGCGGGCAATCCGGTGCGCGTCATCTCCGGCTGACGACGGCCCGCCCGGGCCTATTGCAGCGTGATCTCCGCCCTGCGCGCGATCCGGAAAGGCCCTGCCGGCGCCTCCCCGGAGACGATGAACTCCGCGCGGTAAACGCCCGGCTCCCACCTTGCGGACTTTCGGCGCTTGCCGGCATAGGCGAAGTAGCGCGCCCGGTCCTTTTCGATCGAACGCCGGTTCCGGAACAGGATGCGCCCGTCCGGCCCGGCGATAACGGTCTCGACGGTTGTGCCCGAAAGCGCGCCCAGCAGGACCGTGTATCCGACGAGCGCCGGGGCCGTCGCCGGCGCGGTGTGCGGATAGCCGCCATGCAGCGCCCGCGCCTTCTCGGGAACCTCCGTCGCGAGGCCGGCGCGATGGACGATCGTCGGCGTGTAGCGCGCCGGATAGCCGGAGGCCCGCCACAGCGCCGTTCTCACCCGGCGGGAGGCTGACGCGGCGCAGCGCGGCGGATCGGCGGACTGCGCGCCGCTGAAGGGATCGACCGGCCGGCCGTTCCTCTCGACCTGGAAATGCAGATGCGGAAGCTCCGAGCGGCCGGAGCTTCCCGTACGCCCCAGCAGGTTCCCCGCCGAGACCCGCGCGCCCTTGCGCACCGCGACGCTGCCGCGCTGCAAATGGCAGTATTGGGTCGTCCAGCCGCTTCCGTGGTCCAGACGGACGCCATTGCCGCATTCCCTGCCGTCCCGGCTCGGGTCGGGACCCCGTACCGGGCTGTCCTCCATCCCGTCGCGCAGGCCCGCCACGACGCCGTCGGCTGCAGCGATGACGGGCAGCCGGACGGCCGGATCGACGGGCGCGATATCCGTCCCCTTGTGCCCCTCATAGGTCCTGACCCCGCAGCGGTAGTCCCGGTAGGCGGGCCCGGACTGGAGGTCCATATAGGCGAAGAACCAGCAGTCCCGGCCGATCTCGCAACGCACGGGAAAGAGGAGGTCCGGCGGGTCCGCCGCCTGCACGCCCATTCCCGCCAGGGCGAGGCAGACCGCCGGCAGCCAGCCGGCGCGGCGCGTGCGCCGAAGGAGCCGCGCCAAGCGTTCCGGCATGTCCATTATCGAAGCGCCGATTCCATGGTTCGAGAATATCCCGCCGCTCATCCGTCCGGGAAGGCGGGAGCATGGAATTCGGTCGCATTCGGTATGCGGTTTGCCATCGCCGTTCCCGTGCTAAGCTGCGCCTTCGGCAGGGTAGCCGGAACGCGATAGCGGCCGCGCCGACCGGCGCGGTCGGTCGTGCTGCGGCGCCCGTGCCTGGATTCTGACTGGGAGGACAGTAATGAGATCGAAACGACGACTTTCGCTTCGCAATCTGGCGATCGGAGCGGCTGCAGCCATATTGCTCGCCGGCACCGTTTCGGCCCCGGCCCGGGCCGGCGGGACGCTGCGGGTGGGCATGACCGCCGCGGATATTCCGCTTTCCTGGGGCCAGCCCGATCAGGGCTTCGAGGGATTCCGCTTCATGGGGCTGATGCTCTATGACGGGCTCATCAACTGGGACATGAGCTCGGCCGACAAGGCCTCCGGCCTCATCCCCGGACTCGCCGAGAGCTGGTCGGTGGACGAGAACGACAAGACCAAGTGGACCTTCAAGCTGCGCAAGGGCGTGAAATTCCATGACGGCTCGGAGTTCGACGCCGATGCGGTGCTCTGGAATTTCGACCGGCTGTTCGACAAGGACTCGCCGCAATACAGCGCGCGCATGGCCTCGCTGGTCAACTTCCGCATCCCCTCGCTCGTCTATGACGCGGACACCAACACCAAGGGATGGAAGAAGATCGACTCGCACACGGTCGAGTTCACCACCAAGTCTCCGGACAGCTTCTTCCCCTACCAGATCTGCTACATCCTGATCTCCAGCCCGGCGCAGTTCGAGGCCACCGGCAGCGACTGGAACAAGTTCGCCCAGGACCCCTCCGGCACGGGCCCGTGGAAGCTGACCCAGATCGTGCCGCGCGAGCGCGCCGAGTTCGTGCCCTTCGAGGAGCACTGGGACGAGACGCGCCAGCCGAAGCTCGACAAGGTGGTCACGATCCCGATTCCGGACCCGAACGCCCGCACCGCGGCGCTGCTTTCCGGGCAGGTGGACTGGATCGAGGCGCCCGCGCCCGACGCCATCCCCAGGCTGGAAGAGCGCGGCATGGTGATCTCCTCCAACCTCTACCCGCATGTCTGGTCCTGGCATCTGAGCCGCGTCGAGGGTTCGCCCTGGAACGACATCCGGGTGCGCAAGGCGGCGAACCTCGCCATCGACCGCGACGGCATCCTCTCGCTGCTGGGCGGCTACGGCGTCAAGGCAAGCGGGCATGTGTCGCCGGCCGATCCCTGGTACGGGTCGCCGAGCTTCAAGCTCGAATACAACCCGGACGCGGCCAGGGCCCTGCTGGCGGAGGCCGGATTCGGACCCGACAACCCGGTCCAGGTGAAGATGATGATTTCGGCCAGCGGCTCCGGGCAGATGCTGCCCCTGCCGATGAACGAATACATGCAGCAGAACCTCAAGGAAGTCGGCATCGAGGTCGAGTTCGAGGTCATGGAGTGGCAGAGCCTGCTGGATCGCTGGCGCGCCGGCGCGAAGGCCGAACAGGCCCAGGGCGCCAACGGCATCAATGTCAGCTACACCACCCAGGACCCCTACAGCAGCTTCACCCGCTTCCTGCGCTGCGACCTGCATGCGCCGGCCGGCGTGAACTGGGGCTACCACTGCGACCCGGAGATGGACGAGCTGCTGAAGAACGCCTCGCTCGCCTTCGACCCCGCGGAGCGCGACGGTTGGCTCGCGAAGGTCCACACCCGCGAGGTGGACAATGCGCTCTTCCTGTGGGTGGTCCACGATGTGGCGCCGAGGGCGATGACGACGAACGTGAAGGGCTTCATCCAGGCCCGGAACTGGTTCCAGTCGCTCACTCCGGTGACCATGGAATAGGCCGGCGGCCGGGCCGGGCGGTCCGCACCCCGCGGACCGCCCGCTCCGGCGCGGGCTGACCGTATGCTCAGCTACATCATCCGCCGCGTCCTCTATGTCATCCCGATCGGCCTCGGGGTGACGGTGCTCGTCTTCGCCTTGGTGCATATGTCGCCGGGCGACCCGCTGAGCGCCGTCGTGCCGCCGGACGCGCCGGAAGAGATGGTGCAGGACCTGCGCAAGGCCTACGGCTTCGACAAGCCGCTGCCGGTCCAGTACGTCACCTGGCTCGGACGGGTGCTGGTCGGCGATCTCGGCGTGTCCGTCGCCCGCGGCCGCGAGGTGGTGGAGGAACTGCGCATCGCGGTGCCCAATACCTTCATCCTGGCGGCAGGGGGAACGCTGCTCGGCTTCACCCTGGGGGCGATCCTGGGCGGCATTGCCGGCTTCTTCCAGGGCCGCTGGATCGACAAGCTGGCCACCTCCATCGCCATCACCGGCGTCAGCGTTCCGCATTACTGGCTGGGGCTCGTGCTGGTCATCGTCTTTTCGGTCGAGATGAACGTGCTGCCGTCCATCGGCATGGGGCCGGGAGGCTCCACCGCCTGGGAGTGGGACGCCGAGCATATGCGCCATCTCGTGCTGCCCGTCATCACGCTGGCCGTCATTCCGATGGGCCTGATTACCCGCACGGTGCGCGCCACCGTGGCCGAAATCCTCAACCAGGAATTCGTCCAGGCGCTGCACGCCAAGGGCCTGTTCCAGCGCCAGGTGCTGGCTCACATCGTGCGCAACGCCGCGCCAACGACGCTGGCGGTCATGGGCCTGCAACTCGGCTATCTGCTCGGCGGCTCCATCCTCGTCGAGACCGTGTTCCAGTGGCCGGGAACCGGCTCGCTGCTCAACAGCGCCATCTTCGAGCGCGATCTGCCGCTGCTGCAGGGCACCATCCTGGTGCTCGCCATGTTTTTCGTGCTGCTCAACCTGGCCGTGGACATCCTGCAATCGGCGATCGACCCCCGGATGTCGCGCCGATGACGACCGCGCCCGCCCTCGACAACAAGCAGCAGGCCGCCGTCGATGCCGCGCAGGTGGCCGTGCAGTCGCGCGGCTACTGGACCACGGTGGGAGGGCGCATCCGCGACGACAAGGTCACGATGGTCTGCGGGTTCGTCGTACTGCTCATCGTCTTCTCCGCCGTATTCGCGGACCTCATCGCGCTCGCCGACCCCTACAAGGCGAGCATGCTCAGGCGCCTTGCGGAGATCGGGGCGCCCGGATACCCGCTCGGCGCGGACGAAATGGGCCGCGACATGCTCACCCGCCTGCTCTACGGCGGCCGGCTGTCGCTCTTCATGGGCATCAGCCCCATTGTCATAGCCTTCGTCATCGGCGGCACGCTCGGCCTTGTCGCCGGCTTCCTCGGCGGCCGGGTCAACATGGCGATCATGCGGGTGATGGACGTCTTCTACGCTTTTCCCTCCGTGCTGCTCGCGGTCGCGATCTCGGGCGCGCTCGGCGCCGGCATCGGCAACGCCATCGTGTCGCTTACCCTGGTCTTCATACCGCCGATCACGCGCGTGACGGAAAGCGTGACCACCCAGGTCCGCTCGCTCGACTATGTGGAGGCGGCCCGCGCCAGCGGCGCCCGCAGCCTCACCATCATCCGCGTGCATATCCTCTCCAATGTGCTCGGGCCGGTGTTCATCTACGCCACCAGCCTCATCAGCGTCAGCATCATCCTGGCGTCGGGCTTGAGCTTCCTCGGCCTCGGCACCGAGCCGCCGGAGCCCGAATGGGGCCTCATGCTCAACACGCTCAGGCAGTCGATCTATGTCAATCCGTGGGTGGCGGCCCTTCCCGGCGTGATGATCTTCTTCACCTCGCTCTCCTTCAACCTGTTGAGCGACGGGCTCCGCAGCGCCATGGATGTAAGGCTGTGACCCCGGCTCCGGATGCGAAGGACGGCGCGCTGCTCGAAGTGCGGGACCTGCGCAAATATTTCCCGGTGCGCGGCGGCATCCTCAACCGCGCCGTCGGCTGGGTGCAGGCGGTGGACGATGTGGATTTCGATGTGCTGCCGGGCGAGGTGCTGGGCATTGTCGGCGAATCGGGCTGCGGCAAGTCCACCACGGCGCGCCTGCTCATGCATCTCATCCGCGCCGATGCGGGCGACATCCGCTTCGACGGCGCGCCCGTCCGCCCCGACGATGCGGCCGGCCTGCGCGAATTGCGCCGCCGGATGCAGATGGTGTTTCAGGATTCATACTCCTCGCTCAACCCGCGCCTGCCGATCGAGGACACGATCATGTTCGGGCCGAAGGTCCACGGCGTGTCCGCCGCCGAGGCCCGCGAGCGCGCCCGCGAGCTCTTCTCGCTGGTGGGTCTCGACCCGGCGCAATTCATCCGCCGCTATCCGCACGAGCTTTCCGGCGGCCAGCGCCAGCGGGTGAACATCGCCCGCGCGCTGGCGCTCGAACCGAGGCTCCTCATTCTCGACGAGGCGGTCTCCGCGCTCGACAAGTCGGTGGAAGCGCAGGTGCTGAACCTGTTGCTCACGCTCCGGCGGGAACTCGGGCTTACCTATATCTTCATCTCGCACGACCTCAATGTCGTGCAGTATATGAGCGACCGGGTGCTGGTGATGTATCTCGGCAAGGTGGT
This sequence comes from Alphaproteobacteria bacterium, assembly GCA_022822125.1. The sequence continues at coordinate 35,345 of JAJECF010000175.1, read as the reverse complement.
CGAGATCGGCCCGACAGCCGCCATCTACGAGCGCATGCAGCATCCCTATACCGAGGCGCTGCTGTCCGCCATGCCGTCGATGGACCCCGATCGGCGGACCGAGACCCCGCCGCTGGTTGGCGACCCGCCAAACCCCATCGACCCGCCGCCCGGATGCCGCTTCCACACGCGCTGCCGCTTCGCCGAGAGCGTGTGCAGCCGCGCCGAGCCGCGCCTCGGTCCGGCGGCGGGACAGGACGCGGCGAACGGCCATCTCGTCGCCTGCCATATGCGCGTGGCCGGCTCCGGCCACAGCCAGGCGCCGGCATGAGCATGGCGGCCCGGGCGACAGAGCCGGTCCTCCGCGCGGAGGATGTCACGGTCCGCTTCACCGGGCGCGACGCCACCGTGCATGCGGTGAACGGCGTCTCCTTCGCGCTCGACCCCGGCGAGGTGCTCTGCATTCTGGGCGAGTCCGGCTCCGGCAAGAGCGTCACCCTGCGCGCCCTGATGCGCCTGCTGCCTCCCCGCCGGACCGAGCTTGCCGGGCGTATCGAGCTTGCGGGGCAGGATGTGATGGCGATGAGCCACCGCGCGCTTGCGGACCTGCGCGGCACCGAGGTCGGCATGATCTTCCAGGAGCCGATGGTGGCGTTCGACCCCGTCTATACCGTCGGCCGGCAGATTACCGAGACGATTATCCGCCATGAGGGGACGAGCCGCCAGGAGGCCCGGCGGCGCGCGATAGACCTGCTCGACCGGGTGCGCATCCCCTCGCCCGAGCGAAGGCTCCGCGCCTATCCGCACGAGCTCTCCGGCGGCATGCGCCAGCGCGCGATGATCGCGCTGGCGCTCTGCTGCAATCCGAGCCTGCTGCTCGCCGACGAGCCGACCACGGCGCTCGACGCGACGGTGCAGATCCAGATCCTGCTGCTGCTCCGGGAGTTGCAGCGCGAGCTTGGCATGGCGGTTATCTTCGTCACCCACGATGTGGGCGTGGCGGTCGAGATCGCGGACCGGATCGCGGTGATGTATGGCGGCCGGTTCGTGGAGACGGGGCCGGTGCGCGAGATCATGCGCAATCCCCGCCATCCCTATACCCAGGGGCTGCTGTCCTCCACGGTCCACGGCTCGTTGCGCGGCCAGACGCTGGAGGCGATACCGGGCTCGCCGCCGGACATGACGCGGCTGCCCCCCGGCTGCGCCTTCGCGCCCCGTTGCCGCTTCGCCGAGCCCCGCTGCGAGGCCCCGCCCGCCGCCATCCAGCTATCGCCCCGCCACATGGTCCGCTGCATCCGCGCGGCTTAGGCGGGGCGGGCAGCTCCGCTGGACACCAGGTCCGGTCTGAACCACATTTGGCGCCAAGCGGTCATTGCAGGATCGGACGGCGGCGTTATCGGAGGCGAGAAATGCAGGATTCCGCACTGCGACGGATTACTGAGTCTGGAGTCTTCGAGTGGCCCTGGACCGCTGCGAACGGCCTTGCTGTCATTGCGGGCGCAGCCGGCGGCGGCGGCGGCGGCGGCGGTGCCTTCTGCTTGGAAGAGTTGACGATGTATGGGGCATCCGGCGGCGGTGGCGGCGGCGGCGGTGGTGGAACTACCGTGAATGTTGGGGGCCAAGCCTATGAGGCCGCTGGCGGCAACGGAGGCAATGGTGGCGACGGGGCCACACTGCTGGACGGGCGGCCTGTCGATGGCAAGGACGGAATGGGAGGTCACCATGGCGATGGGGGCCGTGGCGGAAGCGGAGCGATCGTGCCTCCTGCTGAAGGGCGCAGCACATCTAATGGTGGCAATGGCGGTAAGGGGTTTCCCGGAGAAATTCGGATTGTAAAACTCAGGGAACTGCTGAAAGGTGATCGTTTCGAAATAGAAATTGGTCGAGGCGGCGGCGGCGGTGGCGGCGGTAAAGGTTATGAGAACGGGGATATGGGGTTTGCCGGGGATAATGGTTTTGTGCTGTTCGTGCCCCTCTTTACCGATAGGGAAGCTGAATTATGCTAGGTGAATCAGGAATATCCGGGAACAAGTTCGATTTCGGACAGATTTCCGAGGATACCTTGAAGCAACTTTCTGTTCTGGGTCAAGAACACTTCGTGGTTGCAGATAGCAAGCATGACAGCTCAAATTTGACGGCCGGTGATAGAGAAATATCAACAAAAGAGTCTTTTGAGTCCGGAGATTGGGCTCAAGTGGCCAAAGGTTCTCCAGGCGGAACGACAACGAGGTTGACCGGGCCTGTTCAATTCGTTTGGAAATTGATGGAGTGCTGGCGTCTGAACTTATCGGATGCTGCTATGTTGCTGGGATCTGGTCCAGAGGATATCCAGTATGTCTCAGACATTCTGGAAGGACAGAGACAGATGCATGGGCGAGACATTAGGGATAGAATCGGTCATCTATTCTGCATTCGTAGGACCTTGTGGTCTTTATTTCGCGATCTGGAGGTGGAGAATGCATGGCTCCGGGAAGAGCACTCCATGCTGGACAACAAGTCACCTCTGTCTTTGATGCTTGGTGGTTCCATGGAAGGCCTGTTACTGGCTCGAGAATATGTGGAAGCCGCGGCTGGATGTCGATAGTGTTAGGCAAAATTCCATCTGAGCACAAACGGCGTGTCGTATTCCGGTTATCCGAAGTATTTATAAGCAATGATGCATTCATAGAGGAACAGGATTTCGATGCTCAGAGTCAAGAGGAAATATTGAACGATCTATCCGAAATAATTTCTCGGAATTCTATGGAATATCTTCTGGATAAACCGTTTCGCCGGAAAGCAAAGTTCAAAACTCGGTTTTCCGACGGATCGTTTCCCGTATTCTATGGCGCGCTTGCAGCCGGGACTGCGGAAGCGGAAGTGGCTTATCACTTCGGAAATGGATACGCCGGAAAGCCGCAAGGAAAGCGCACGGCGTACTATCGGGGCTTTCGTTGCACCTTCGCGGGCCTTGAGAAGGACTTGCGGTCGAAAGCCCGCGACTGGCCCGATCTGGTGCATGACAGCGACTATTCGTTCTGCAACCGACTGGGCGCGGAAGCGAGGGAAAGAGGAATAGACGGTCTGGTCGTTCCGTCAGCCCGGCACGACGGGGCGAACATGCCGATATTCGCCCGGCGGGCGCTGAGCGATCCGGAGTTGGGGGCAATCGTTGCCATGACATACAGCCCCGATACGGGTGAGGTGTCCATCCTCCATCTGCCGGAGGAATGACACGAGGATACCGGGGCGCACGGCGCTATAGTGCCGCCGCCGCAGAGGGGAGACGCTTCGCATGGGCCTCAAGGGACAGGTCGTTCCGGTCACGCCTTCAGCAGAACTGCGCCATCGTCTGGTCCGAGGCGACCATGGCGGGCGCGGTGGTGGACCCCGGCGGGGACCTGCCGCGCATCCGGGCCGCCATCGGGCAGGCGGGGGTGACGGTCGAGAGGATCCTGCTGACCCACGGCCATGTCGATCACGCCGCCGGCGCGGGCGCGCTCGCCGCCGAACTGGGCGTGCCGATCGAGGGCCCGCACGAGGCCGACCGGTTCCTGATCGAGGGGCTGTCGGAGCAGGCGGCGCAGCTGGGCTTCGGGCCCGCGCTCGCCTTCGAGCCCGCGCGCTGGCTCGACGAGGGCGACGAGGTGACGGTCTCCGACCTTGTGCTGGAAGTGCGCCACTGCCCCGGCCACACGCCGGGCCATGTGATCTTCTTCCACCGGCCCTCGAAGCTCGCCCTGGTGGGCGACGTGCTGTTCCAGGGCTCGGTCGGGCGCACGGACCTGCCGGGCGGCGACCATGCGGCGCTCATCCGCTCGATCCGAACGAAGCTCTGGCCGCTCGGCTCCGACATCGCCTTCCTGCCGGGCCACGGGCCGATGTCCACCTTCGCCGCCGAGCGGGCCGGCAACCCCTTCGTCGGCGACGGCGCGCCGCCTATTCCTTGAGCTCGAGCCCGGCTACGCCGAGTTTTCCGGTGCGCTCGATTTTGGCGAGAATGCGCGCATCGTGGCGGAACCACTGACCCGCCTCCTTGCCCGGATTCGCTTTCTCCCACTCCTTGCCGAACCAGTTGCCGCGCGCCCAGTCCCCCTCGGGATCGGCGGATTTCTTGAACTGGACGGCGAACATGGGTAGCTTCGGGTTCTCGATCAGCAGCCCGTCCACCACGGTCTTGCGGCCGCAGAAGGCCAGCAGATCGACGACTGCGCCGGCGAAGGGCTCGAAATTCTTCGCCGCCGGGATGAGCCGGCCCTCCTCGGTCACGAGGCCGAGCTGGCGCTTGCCGCCGCCGCAATTCTCCGGGCAGTCGCCGGTGAGTTCGCAGGCGATATCGACCACGGTGACGGTCAGCCGCGCCTTCTCCTCATGCTCGATGCCCCATTCCTCGGCGGCGAGCGCAGGGCCGGCCATCAGCGCCAGGCCGGCGATAGCGGACAGGATACGCATGGCGCTCACTCCCCCCACGGCATGATGCCGTATTCTTCATGGGTCAGATTGACCACGCCGCCATCCTCGGCGACCTGCGTCACGATCAGGTAGTTGACGCCGTCACGCTTGTAGAGGTCGCCGTCCACCGTCACCCGGTGGGTCTGGATGTCGATGACGCGCGGATTGTCCACCGGGTCCTCATCCTCGATGCGGAGCACCATATAGACCTCGCCGTCATCCCCCTTGACGCTCACCGGGATGCCGCCGACCGCGCACCAGACCGCGCACTGGTGGTGCGCCGTGCCCTCGGCGAACATGATCTCCGTGACATAGCACCATGTGTCGATAACCTCGCCCGCAATACGGACGCGCTCCGGCGTCGCGGCCTGCGCTCCGGAAACGCAGGCCAGCGCCAGAATTCCCGCCAGCAATGCCCTCATTCAACCGCACTCCTCAGAAAAGCGATGACGGCGGCGCGCTGTTCGGCCTTCCTGAAGCCCGGAAATGCCATGCGCGTGCCCTTGGCGAACGCCCGCGGCTTGGTGAGCCAAGCGTCCAGATTCTCTTCGGTCCAGGTCTTGTCCTTATGCTTGCCCAGCCCCTTGGAATATTTGAAGCCCGGCGCCGAGGCGATGGGCCGGCCGACCACGCCCCAGAGATTGGGGCCGACCTTCTTCTTGCCGCTGTCGTCGAGCCGGTGGCAGACGGTGCATTTCTGCTTGAACAGCTTCGCGCCGTCCGCACCGTCTGCGGTCGCCGGCGAAGCCATGCCGGCCAACAGCGCCGCCGCGACGGCAAGTCCCCGTATTCGCATAACCCGGAAACCCCTTTTTCCGAGACGCCCGGCGTCAGGTTACAGTCCCGGGAGACCTCGCGCCAGCGCTCCGGCCGGGCGCGGTCTTCACTTTTCCGTGTGCATCACCGCCGTCTATTGTTATACTGAAGGTTCGTTCGTTGCGGCCATGACCCACAAGATGTTGTAGGCAATGGTCAAAAATTGCGTAGTTGTTGTGTGTGTGTGGAGGCGAAGTATGGACGGCGCAGGCGCATTGGAGCTTCGGGATCGCGCAGCGGACAGCGCCGCACCGCTGCTGCGTGGCCTGCGCGCCCATGAGGTCTATCAGAACGAACGCGGCATTCGCGTCGCGCTCGACCGCAGCCGCGACGATCTGCTGACGAAATTCGGCAAGGAGACGCTGGAAGACCGCTACCTCATGCCGGGCGAATCCTGGCAGGACCTGTTCGCCCGCGTCGCCGGGCATTTCGCCGATGACAGCGCGCATGCCCAGCGGCTTTACGACTATATCTCCAAACTCTGGTTCATGCCGGCCACGCCCGTGCTCTCCAATGGGGGCACGAAGCGCGGCCTGCCGATCTCCTGCTTCCTGAACGAGGCGGATGACAGCCTGGAGGGAATCGTCGGGCTCTGGACGGAGAATGTCTGGCTGGCGGCGCGCGGCGGCGGCATCGGCAGCTATTGGGGCAATCTGCGCTCCATCGGCGAGAAGGTCGGGCAGAACGGGCGCACCTCGGGCGTCATTCCCTTCGTGCGCGTCATGGATTCGCTGACCCTCGCCATCAGCCAGGGCAGCCTCCGGCGCGGCTCTGCGGCGGTCTATATGCAGGCGGGCCACCCGGAAATCGAGGAGTTCGTGGAGTTGCGCCGGCCCACCGGCGGCGATCCGAACCGCAAGGCTCTCAACCTGCATCACGGCGTTCTGGTGCCGGACGCCTTCATGCGCGCGGTCGAGGCGGACGAGGAATGGCCGCTCGTCAGCCCGCGCGACCACAGCGTGCAGCGCCGCATCCGCGCCCGCGACCTCTGGATCCGCATTCTGACCGCGCGGATCGAGACCGGCGAGCCCTATCTCATCTTCATCGACCATGTGAACCGCGCCCGGCCCGAGCACCACAAGCTGGCGGGGCTGGAGGTCAAGACCTCGAATCTCTGCGCGGAAATCGTGCTGCCGACCGGCCCCGACCACCGCGGCGGCGAGCGCACGGCCGTGTGCTGCCTCTCCTCGCTGAACCTCGAGCGCTATCTGGAATGGGAGGACGCGCCCGGTTTCATCGAGGATGTGATGCGTTTCCTCGACAATGTGCTGCAGGACTTCATCCACAACGCGCCGGAGTCCATGCGCTCCGCGGCCTATGCAGCGATGCGCGAGCGTTCGGTGGGGCTCGGCGTCATGGGCTTCCACAGCTTCCTGCAAGGCCTGGGCGTGCCCTTCGAATCGGTCATGGCGTCGGTCTGGAACCGGCGCATCTTCTCCCGTATCCAGGCGGACACCGACGCGGCGTCCAAGCGGTTGGCGGACGAACGCGGCCCCTGCCCGGACGCCGCCGATTTCAGCCTCGGCGAGCGCTTCTCCAACAAGACTGCGATCGCGCCGACCGCGTCGATCTCGATCATCTGCGGCGGCGCTTCGCCCGGCATCGAGCCGGTTGCGGCCAACGCTTACACCCACAAGACGCTCTCCGGCTCCTTCGCCGTGCGCAACCGGTATCTGGAGGCCGTGCTGGAGGAGGCCGGCCGCAACGATGAGGACACCTGGTCCTCGATCACGGTCAATGAAGGCTCGGTGCAGCATCTCGACTTCCTGACCGACGACCAGAAGGCCGTGTTCAAGACGGCGTTCGAGCTCGACCAGCGCTGGATCGTGGACCTTGCCGCAGAGCGCGCGCCGATGGTGGACCAGGCCCAGTCGGTCAACCTCTTCCTGCCCGCCGACATCCACAAGCGGGACCTGCACGGCCTGCACATGATGGCGTGGAAGCGCGGCCTCAAGAGCCTCTATTACTGCCGCTCGAAATCGCTCCAGCGCGCCGAGGCGGTGGGCGGCAAGCGCGTGGCGCGGCAGGACGAGGCGCTGTTCCGGGTCGATTACGAAGAGTGCCTCGCATGCCAGTAAGCGGCGGGCCCCTTTCGGGAAAAACCGCCCTCGTCACCGGCGCGAGCCGCAATATCGGCCGCGAAATCTGCCTGCGGCTCGCGCGCGAGGGCGCGCATGTCTGCGTCAACACGCGGCGGGCCGAGGACGCCGCGCGCGCAGTGGTGGCGGCGGTCGAGGCGGCGGGCGGCTCCGCCTCGCTGCATATGGCGGATGTGACCGACGAGGCCGCCGTCGCAGCGATGGCCGAGGCGGCGGGCCCGGTCGATATCCTGGTCAACAACGCCGCCATCCGCCGCCATGTGCCCTTCCTGCAATCGACGCTCGCGGACTGGCGCGAGGCGCAGGCGGTCATCCTCGAAGGCGCCTATCTCTGCGCCCGCGCGGCGCTGCCCTTCATGCAGGCCAGGGGTTGGGGGCGGATCGTCAATATGGGCGGCGTCTCGGCGCATATGGGCATGGCGGAGCGCGCCCAGGTCACGGCCGCCAAGGCGGGGCTGGTCGGCTTCACCAAGGGGTTGGCGAAGGAGTTCGGCCCCCACGGCATCACCGTCAATTGCGTGGTGCCCGGCCTGATCGACACGGTGCGCGATCCGGGCGGGCTGCGCCCCGAACAGGCGAGCGCCGTGCCCATCGCCGTCGGCCGCCAGGGCCGCCCGGAGGAAGTGGCCGAGACGGTCGTGCATCTCTGCCAGCCGACAAGCGCCTATATCACCGGCGCGACCATCCATGTGAACGGGGGGGCCTACCTGCCCTGAACCCATCCCGGTCGATGACAGCGGTGCATCGCAGGGGTAGCATGGCGCAAGGCCCGCGAGCGGGAGGCGGCGTCATGGCGTATCTTTTCGAGACCAGCACCGGAAGGATGGGGTCGCGGTTCATGAGCCTGCAGGTTCCTCCCGACTGCTTCCGGGACCTGGCGCGGATCGACTGGAGCGAGCGTTTCAAGCGGGTCTTTATCGACCCCGTGACGGGATCGATTTCGTTCATGGCGCCCTCGGCGTCGCATGAGAACCGGTCATCCAGTTCGGACCTTGTCATGATGTCGCTCGACCGCAAGGGCTTCCCCGTCCAAGGCCTGGGATCGACGCGATTCCGCGGCCCCGGCGACAGGGAAGCCGAACCCGATGCGTGCTATTATGTCGGCCTGAAGGTTCGGCGTTATCTTGCTGCGGTCGAGGAAGGCAATGAGGCGCTGGACCGGTTCGCCCGCGAAACGCCGCCCGATCTGGTGCTGGAAGTCGAGCGCAGCCATGCCGACCGCAGCAAGCCGTCCTTTTACCGGGATCTGGGCGTCACGGAGATGTGGCGGCTCGACATGTCCGAAAACGACCGCGACGAGCTGGCGTTCCTGGATTTGCAGGCGCCGGGCGGCCCCGCGCCCGCGGAAACGAGCATCGTGCTGCCCGGCGCGACCCCGGCCCTCATGCTCGAAGCGTTGGCGCTCGCGGCGCGGCGGCGCTACGGGGAGCTGGACGCCCTGCTCGACCGGCTGCTGCTGGACATGCGGCAGGCGCGGCCGGCAGACCGGCCTGTCGAGCCGTAAGGACTGTGGTGCCCTGAATGGATTGAGGCCGCGCCGATGCTGAAGCGGCCGGACCTTCCCCCCGGCGAATTCGTGCCGCTCATCGCGCTGCTGGTGGCGCTGGTGGCGCTGGCGACGGACGCCATGCTGCCGGCGCTGCCCGCCATCGGGCGCGACCTGGAGGCGCCCGGCCGCAACGATGTCCAGTTCGTGGTCACGGCCATGTTCCTCGGCCTCGGCCTCGGCCAGATGGTCTTCGGCCCGCTCTCCGACAGCATCGGGCGCAGGCCCGCCATCCATGCCGGCCTGCTGCTGTTCATGGCCGGATGCCTGCTCAGCCTCTTCGCGCCGAGTTTCGAGGCGATGATCGCGGGCCGCGTGCTGCAGGGCTTCGGGGCGGCGGGGCCGCGCGTCGTCAGCATGGCGCTGGTGCGCGACCTCTATGAAGGCCGGCGGATGGCGCGTCTCCTGTCCTTCGCGATGGCCGTCTTCATCCTCGTTCCCGCCGTCGCGCCGGCGCTCGGGCAGGGGATACAGGCGCTCGGCGGCTGGCGCGCCATCTTCGCCGTCTTCCTCGCCGCAGCCGCGGTCGCCTTCCTGTGGTTCGGCCTTCGCCAACCGGAGACGCTGGCGCCCGCGCACCGCCGCCCGCTCTCCCCGCGCGCCATAGGCGGGGCCGTCATGGAAGTGCTGAGGATCCGCGCCGCGCTCGGATACACGCTTGCCACGGGTTTCGTGTTCGCACTCTTCGTCGCCTATCTGACCTCCGCCCAGCAGATCTTCCAGGACGCCTACAACACCGGCGCGCTGTTCCCGGCCTATTTCGCCGCATTGGTGCTCGCCATCGGCGGCGCGTCGCTTGCGAACGGCCGCCTGGTGGTCAAACACGGCATGCAGAAGCTCGCCGGGATGGCGACCATGGCGCTTGCGCTGCTCTCGGCAGCCGCTCTGGCACTGGCCTTCACCTTCGAGGGGCTACCTCCCCTGTGGCTGTTCACCGCCTATATGCTTGCCGCCTTCCTGTGCATCGGTCTGCTTTTCGGCAATCTCAATGCGCTCGCCATGGAGCCGCTCGGCCATATCGCCGGCGTGGGCTCAGCGGTGGTCTCCTCGCTCGCCACGTTCATCTCGATCCCGCTCGGCGCCGTTGCGGGCCTCGGCTTCGACGGCACGATCTATCCGCTCACCGCTGCCTTCGCGGTCTTCGGCGCGGGCGCCCATGCGGCGATCCGGTGGGCCGGAAGGAGCTGAGCCTATCCCGGCCGAGACAGGCGGTACCAGGCCCAGGCGAAGAACTGGAAGGCGAGAAGGCCGCCGAAGGCGGTCCGGTAGGCCTCCTCCGGATAGCGGCCGTCCTGCGGCGTCCAGAAGTCCAGCACGCCGCCGACAGCGTACTGGATGGCGAAGGCGCCGAGGAACACCAGCAGGTTGAGCGCCGTGTTGGCGCGGCCCGCCAGCACGGCGCCGAAATAGGCCGAGAGATAGGCATAGGCGAGTATGGTCATCTGGCCGGTCATGGCGAACACCGCCCAGAACGCCGTGGCGGGCGGCCAGAGGCCCAGCACGATGGCGAGGAGCGAGGCGAAGAAGACGACCGCGATGGCCTCGACCACCGCCATCAGCGGGACGCCCCGCCGGTTGGCCCAGTCGCCGAGCGCGCCCGAGAGCAGGATGCCGGCAATGAAGGCGACCGCCATCAGAAAGAGCGTGGAGGCGGTCTGCTCAGGACCGAGGCCGCCCACATCGCGCAGCCAGGGCGCGGCCCAGAGCGTCTGGAGCGCGATATGAGTGCCGCAGGTTCCCGCGAGCATGGGCGCGAGGCTCCAGAAAGTGCGGTCGCGATAGACCTGCGCGATGCCGGCGAGCTGGGCGCGGAAACCGCCGGCGCTCAGCATATCCGGCTTCTCGCGCGGGGCCAGCAGGAAGATGGCGGATGCCGCGAGGGCAACCGCCCCGCCGAGTCCCGCGAACACGGCCCGCCAGCCCCAGGCCGCCACGGCGATATGCGCAGGCTCCGTCGCCGCCAGCACGCCGAAGCCGCCAAACACCATGACGAGCGAGTTGAACAGCGGCACGCGCGCAGGCGGCGCCCAGAGCACCACGGCCTTGAAGGACGCCATCAGCCCGCCGGCGAAGCCGAGTCCGATCAGGAGGCGCGCCGCAACCAGCGCCTCCACGGAGCCGCCCGCCGCGAACAGGAGCGAGCCCGCCGCGGACACCAGGAGCAGGCAGGCCTGCACCCGGCGCGGCCCGAACCGGTCCAGCAGCGCGCCGAGCGGCAGTTGGAACGCGCCGAAGGCGAACAGATAGGCGGCCGTAATCAGCCCGAGCCCCTCGGCCGAAACGCCGACATCGCGCTCCAGGTCCGCTACCACCACGGCGTTCACCGCGCGCAGCAGGTAGGACATGAAATAGCCGAGGCCGAAGGGCGCGATGACCGCCGCCCAGAGGCGCCAGGGGCTCACTGCCGTCTCCTCACATCGCGGCGATGCCGCCGTCCACGAAAAGCTCCGAGCCCGTGGTGAAGCTGCTTTCGTCGGAGGCGAGGTAGAGGATGGCCAAGGCGACCTCCTCCGCCTGCCCGACCCGCCCGATGGGCACCTGCCGGGCGAGCTTGCGCAGCGCCTCTTCCGCGCCGAATTGCTCCTTGTAGCGGTCGAGGATCGGCGTATCGATGAAAGTCGGATGCACGGAGTTGCAGCGGATCGGCAGGCCCTGCCGGGCGCAATGCAGCGCAACCGACTTGGAGAGGTGGCGCACGCCTGCCTTGGCGGAGTTGTAGGCGGCCATGTTGTGCCCGGCGATGACGCCGGCGATCGAGGAGATGTTGACGATAGCGCCCGCGCCCTCCGTCTCCCGGCAATGGGCGGCGATGGCGGGAATCGCGTGCTTGCAGCCGAGGAACACGCCGTCGAGGTCTATGGCATGCACCAGCCGCCATTCCTCCAGCTCGATCTCGGTCACCGGCTTGGTGAGGCCGATGCCGGCGCTCTGCACCAGGATGTTCAAGCCGCCGAAGCGCTCCACCGTCTCGGCGACCGCCGCCTCCCAGGCCGCCTCGTCGGTCACATCGTGGCGGATGAAGGCCGCGTCCGGCCCCAATTCCGCCGCGAGCGCCGCGCCTTTCGCCTCGTCGATATCGGTAATCGCAACTTGCGCGCCCTCGCGGAGGAACATGGTCGCCGTCGCCGCTCCCAGCCCCGAGGCGCCGCCCGTAATCAGCGCAATCTTGCCTTCGATCCGTCCGGTCATTCAGGTTGTCTCCCTTGTCCGTACATCGCGGCCATCGGCCATTGTCAGCCGCTGGTCTCATCCTCCGGAACGAGCGTCCAGATACGCTGTAACGGCAGTTTGGTGCTTATCTCTTCGGGTAAGTCGTCGTAGACGGCCAGTAAGTTCTCCACAAGCTCTTGCCGGCTCCATAAACGCACACGAAAGAAGAGTTCATTGCGGCGACTTTCGACGTCTTTCGTGAAACCGCCCCAACTGACAATCAGCCCGTGATCAGCCTGCGTATCCTGCACACTACCAATCAACGCTTGGAGCACCGGTTGATCGACGATTTGCTTGCCTGACTTCACCTGAACCGTGACCCTTGGGCTCTCCAGCCCCAGCCGGCCGCTGCCGGCAACAATGTCCACGCCCCTGTCTTTTCCGGGCGGTGAGACCCGCGTCCGATATCCCTGCGCCTCCAATACTGCCGCGACCAGACAGGTGAAGTCGTGCCCAGAAAATCCTGACGCGATTTGTCGCTCGATTTGGTCTCGGGCAAGATCATGTAGGTTGACCGGAGCTTCAATTTCGTTATCCGGTAAATCTGCTGCCGGCTGGCCTGGTTTCTCTTGAGCCAGACTGTCGCCCGGATCGAATCCTGTTTTGATCAGTCGTTTCACTCGGCGGACGGCATCGTTCCGTGAGATTTCGCAGACAGTCATGATTGCGCCGAGGCTATAACGCAAATCCTGCTTGAAGGCGTCCCGATTGAGGTCGGTTCGAAGCCAAGCAACCGGCCTCAAGATTCCGCCATCAGACCCCGGCCGATAGGGCCCGGAAAACTGACCGATTGCTATGGTCGAGTTTGTCTTCAGCGGACAAACAATCAGATCGCCCGTCGAGGCTACATTTGTGAACTGATTGATTTGGCTTGCGAAATTGCGTCGCTTCGCTGGCTTGGCGTCCGGGTGCAACTCCTCCATTAGGGCTATAAGCTTTGCCCGGTCTAACCCCTCAATATCGTCCTCAACGCCGAAGCCGATTCGTAACAACCCATCTTCCAGAGCCTGCTGTTCGTATTCGCCGTTCTTTCCCAACCGAACCAGCCAGAGGCGTGTCATATCGGCCTCCTATTTCGCGCAGAAGCCGCCGTCCACGACGAGTTCGGTGCCGTTGACGAAGCTGGAGTCGTCCGACGCGAGGAAGGCCACGCATTGCGCCACCTCCTCCGGCCGGCCGATGCGGCCGAGCGGGATCGCCTCGGCGCGGGCGTCGATGGCGCGCTGGCCGAAGCGCTCGCGGTCAGGGTCGAGGATCGGCGTGTCGATGGGCCCCGGATGCACCGAGTTGGCCCGGATATTGTAGCCGCGCCGACCGCAATGCAGCGCTATCGTCTTGGTGACCATGTGGACGCCCGCCTTGGCCGAGCAATAGGCCGCATAGACCGCCACGCCCCGGAGCGCGGCCACAGAGGAGATATTGACGATGGAGCCGCCGCCGCCCGCCGCCATGGCCGGCAGCGCCGCATGGCAGCCGAGATAGACGCTGTCCAGGCAGACCTCATGGACCCGCCGCCAGCCTTCCAGCGTCTCCTGCTCGATGGTCGCCTTGGGCGCGATGCCGGCATTGTTGACCAGGACGGAGAGCCCGCCATTCACCCCGGCGGCGGCCGCAACAGCGCGCTCCCAACCGCCGGCGTCGGTCACGTCGTGGGCGAGCGCGGCGATCGACCCTTCGGCGCCCGCCGCGGTTTCCTCCGCAGCCGCCGCGTCGATGTCCGTCGCGACGACATGCGCGCCCTCCTGCGCCAGCAGCAGCGCCGTGGCGCGGCCGATGCCGGAGCCGGCGCCTGTCACCAGCGCGGTCCTGCCCTCGAGCCGTCCGCCCATCCCCTGTCTCCCTCTCTCAAGAATCCGCCGCCACTCTAACCTCTCGAATCCCCGCGTCGAGCCTGTCCGGGCAGCGCGCGCCGCCTGAGCTCCGCAATAGCGTGGTAAGATGTCATCAGCGGGCGGCTCTCGGGCCGCCCTTTTGCATCGAGGAGCGGGAACCGGCGCGGCCCCGACAGGCAAGGGACCATGACAAAACATGACATTCCCGCAGGGGTCTCACGGCCGCCCGTCAGGCTCTTTCGATGCGCGCCCCCTTCGGCAGGCTCAGGACAGGCTGCTGACGCGGTCGCTACTCAGGACAAGGGCGGGGGGAAGCGCTCGCTGGCGCCGCTCAGGATGAAGGGGGAAGCTTCCCCTTCCAGGCAACAGCCGCGCCGCCCTGCCATCCTCATCCTGAGTAGCGGCGTCAGCCGCGTATCGAAGGAGGCACCACGAACGAACGGAGCGGAGACCGCAACATGACAATTCATGACACTTCGCCGGTGGAGCGGACAGCGTCGCGCGGTGTCGCGACCTGGCGCCCGCGGCGCATGAAGTCGAGGGAGGATGCAGGATGAAATTCGGACTGGTAATGCCGCAGCATGGCGCCTTCGCCAACCGGGCGAGTCTGGAGCGCATGGCCCGGGCGGCGGAAGAGGCGGGCTTCGACTCCATCTGGGCCATCGACCACATCATCATTCCCCGCCCCTTCGTCGAACGCTTCTCGGACAGGGTGTACGGCCTGTTCGCGACGCTCGGCTTCCTCGCCGGCATCACCAACCGGGTGAAACTCGGCACGACGGTCATCGTGCTGCCCTACCGCCATCCCGTGACCCTGGCCAAGGAAATGGCGAGCGTGGACGACCTCTCCGGCGGGCGCACGATCTTCGGCGTCGCCTTTGGCTGGATCCGGGAGGAATACGAGGCGCTGGGCGTGCCCTTCGCCCGCCGGGGCGCCCGGGCGGACGAGATGCTGCGGATCATGGACCGGCTGTGGTCGGAGGGCCCGAACGACTTCCGGGGCGAATTCTACGAATTCGGCGATTTCGCCTTCGACCCGCCGCCTGCGCAGAAGCCGCGCCCGCCGATCTGGATCGGCGGCAACAATGAGCGCGCGCTCCGTCGGGTCGTGCAATACGGAGACGGCTGGCACCCGATCACCTCGGCGCGGCGCCCGGGCTCCGTGCAATGGACCGTGGACGACCTCCGCCGCCGGCTGAGGCTGCTCGACCGCATGGCGGAGGAGGCGGGCCGGGACCCTGCCGGCATCGCGCGCTCGCTGCACGCAACGCTCGCCTTCGACATCGACGCGACGGACTTCCTCGGCGACGGCTACGCCTTCACCGGCAGCCGGAACGACATATGCCGCAAGCTCGACATGGCGCGCGACATGGGCCTGGAGCACATCATCCTCAATCCCTGGTACACGATCCCCGGCCGCATTCACGAGCCGACCGTCGATACGGCGATGGCGACGGTGGAGCGCTTCGTCGAGGAAGTGATGGACGACTATGCCGATTGAGGCGGCGGAACCGGGGCGCATGCAATCCGCCTCCGGGGGTGGTAAAGGATCGGCCCCGGATATCCCCTGCATGCCTGATACCCCCTCGAAGGACGACGACATGACCGACGCCTCCGCCTACGAACCGCCGAAAGTCTGGACCTGGGAGCAGGAGAGCGGCGGCCGCTTCGCCTCGATCAACCGCCCTGTCGCCGGCGCCACGCATGAGCAGGAGCTGCCGCGCGGCAGGCATCCGCTGCAGCTCTACTCGCTGGCCACGCCCAACGGCGTGAAGGTGACAATGATGCTGGAGGAGCTGCTGACGGCAGGCCATAGCGGCGCGGAATATGACGCTTATGTCATCAGGATCGGCGACGGCGAGCAGTTCGGCTCCGGTTTCGTGGCGATCAACCCGAATTCGAAAATCCCGGCCCTGGTGGACCATTCCACGCCCGAGCCGACGCGCGTGTTCGAGTCGGGCGCGATCCTGCTTTATCTGGCGGAGAAGTTCGGCGCCTTCATCCCGGAGGACCCCTCGGCGCGGGCGGAATGCCTCTCCTGGCTGTTCTGGCAGATGGGGTCCGCGCCCTATCTCGGCGGCGGCTTCGGGCATTTTTACGCCTATGCGCCCAAGAAATTTCAATACCCGATCGACCGCTACACCATGGAAGTGAAGCGCCAGCTCGACGTGCTCGACCGGCGGCTCGCCGAGACGCGCTATGTGGCGGGCGGTGACTACACCATCGCCGACATGGCGATCTGGCCCTGGTACGGCGTGCTGACGACGGACGCGCTCTATGGCGCCGCCGAGTTCCTGGCCGTGCAGGACTACCGGAATGTCGTGCGCTGGTACGACGAGATTGCGGCGCGCGGCGCCGTTATCCGGGGGCGGAAGGTCAACCGGATCAGGGGGCCGCTCGAAGACCAGCTCCATGAGCGCCACGACGCCTCCGATTTCGAGCGCCGCACACAGGACAAGATTGAAGCGGCCGGATAGGCCCGCAAGCCGGGAGGACGCGCGATGAGCAAGACAGGCGTAACGGTCAGCAAGGAGCTGATGCAGGAACGGACGGCGCGGTTCGGGGCGCTGCGGCCCTCCCGGCAGGCGTTCGTGGACACGCGCATCCCGGAGCATGTGCGCGACATCTACAATGTCATCGGGCAGGGGGTCACGGAAGACCCGGAGCTGAAGCCCGCCATCACCGCGGTCGAGGGCTTCAACATCACCTATATCGGCGCCGAGTCCGGCAAGGGCGCGGCGCTCCATTCGCACAGCACGGTCGAGGTATTCATCCCGCTCACCGGCCGCTGGTCGGTCTATTGGGGCGATGAAGGCGAGAACGAGGTCATCCTCGATACATTCGATTGCGTATCGGTGCCGGTCGGCGTCATGCGCGGCTTCCGCAATGTCGGCGAGGGCCATGCCTATCTGATGGCCATTCTCGGCGGCACGGATGCGGGCAAGGTCGGCTGGGCGAAGTCGGTGCTGGCGCGTGCGCAGGAAACCGGCCTCGGCCGCGACGAAGCCGGCAATGTCGTCGAGCTGGCGGAGTAGCGCGCCCGGTTCAGATTTTTCCGAGCGCGCGCAATATCTTCTGCGGCGTGAAGGGCATGTCGGTGAGCCGCGCGCCGAGGGGTGAGAGCGCATCATTGAGCGCATTCATCACCGCGGCCGGCGCGCCGCAGGTGCCCGCCTCGCCCACGCCCTTGGCGCCGAGATCGGACTCGAATGTCGGCGAGACCACATGGCCGCAGCGCATGTCCGGCAGCTCCGCCGCCATCGGCACCAGGTAATCGGCCATATTGGCGTTCAGCATCTGCCCCTCGCGGTCATAAATGCACTGCTCCCAGAGCGCGGCGCCGAGCCCCTGCACGATGCCGCCCCGGATCTGCTCGTCCACCAGCAGCGGATTGATGACCGTGCCGCAATCCTCGATGCACCAGTGGTCCAGCAGAGATATGAAACCGGTCTCGATATCGACCTCGAGATATGAGGCCTGCGCGCCGTTGGTGAAGGCGAAGGGGTATTTGCGCGGCACATAATGCCGGGTCGCCACAAGCTCGGACTGGAAGCCATCCGGCAGGGTGTCGGGCCGGTAGTAGCAGATGCGCCCGACCTCATCGAGGCCGATGCGCTCCGCGCCGGTCGCCCTGTCCACCACAACCCCGTCCCGGATGTCGAGATTGTCCGCCTCCTCCTGGAGCATGACCGCCGCCGCACGCAGGATCTGCCGCCTGAGCGCGCGGCCCGCCTGGGCCACCGCCTCGCCGCCGATTCCGGCCGCGCGCGAGGCCCATGTGCCGCCGCCATAGGGCGTGTGCTCGGTGTCGCCGGTCATGATCTTGAGCCGTTCGGGGGGCACGCCAACGGCCGTCGCCGCCACCTGCGAGATGACGGCCTCCATGCCCTGGCCCTGCTCGGTCGCACCCGTCGCAACGAAGACATTGCCCCTGGCGTCGAGGCGCATGGTCGCGCCGTCCTGGGCGGATATGCGCGCCCCGCCCACGCCGTAGAACATGGCGGAAGGGTTGGTCACCTCGATGAAACTCGCAAGCCCGATGCCGCGATAGACGCCTTGCCTGCGAAAGGCGTCACGCTCCGCCTTGAGGGCGTCGTAGTCCATTGCATCGAGGAGCTTGGCGAGGCTTTCCTGGTGCGAGAGGTTCTCGAACGGAAGACCCTGCGCCGAGCGGCAGGGATAGGAGTCGTCGGCGCGGAGGTTCCGCCTGCGAATCTCCGCCGGGTCGAGGCCGGTCGCGCGCGCCGCCGCATCCACGAGTCCCTCGGTCACCGCGCATTTGACCGGGTGTCCGACGGCGCGGTACTGGCACATCATGTTCTTGTTCTGGAAGACGACGGTCGCCTGCGCGCGGTAGTGGTCGAACGCATAGGGGCCGCCCATCAGGTTCACGATCTGGTTCGCCTCGATGCCGCTCGTGCGCGGATACATCGAATAGGGACCGATGCCGCTGAGCGCGTCGATCTCGAAGGCGAGAATGGCGCCATCCTCCCTCACCGCGATCTTCCCCCGGACCCGCTGGTCGCGCGCATGGATATCGGAGAGGAAGCTCTCCAGCCTGTCGGCCACGAACTTGACCGGCCGCTTGAGCAGAATGGAAAGCCCGACAGTGGCGATCTCGTCCGCATAGGTGTGGACCTTGATCCCGAAAGACCCGCCGACATCGCGCGCGATCACGCGGACCCGGTGCTCGTCCAGGCGGAAATGCGTCGCCAGGATGTTCTGGACCATATGCGGGCACTGGTTGTTGTGCCACACGGTGAGCTGTCGTTCGCCGGGATTCCAGTCGGCGAGGATAGCGCGCGGCTCGACGCACACGCCGGTATGCCGGGCGAAGACATAGGTCTCCTCGATGACATGGTCGGCCTCCGCATAGGCCGCCTCGATATTGCCGAAATCCACATTGCGCCGCCAGGCAAGGTTGTCGCCGAGGCTCTCGTGGATGACGGTTGCGGCGGGGTCGAGCGCGGCATCGGCATCGGTGACGGCGGGCAGCGGCGCCCAGTCAACCTTCACGAGCGCGGCTGCATCCTCCGCCCTCGCGCGGCTCTCCGCGACCACTGCGACAACCGCCTCGCCCTGCCAGGTCGCCGTCTCCAGGGGCAGCGCATATTGCGGCGCGGATTTGAGGCCTTCGAGATGGGTCAGAACCCCCACCCAGGGGTCGTGTATCTCGGCGAGTTCGCGCCCGGTCACGACTGCGATCACGCCCGGCGCCGCCTTGGCCGCATCCGCATCTATCGACCGGATACGGGCATGCCCATGGGGAGAGCGGACGAAGGCTGCGTGCCCCGCCCGCTTGCCGAGCTCGATATCGTCCACGAAGGCGCCGCGCCCTTCGGTCAGGCGGGGCGCGTTGGGGCGCGGGACGGACCGGCCGATATAGGAATTCGGGCGGTCAAGGATCCAGCGGTCCGCGATGAGATCGGTCATGGCAGGCCTCCCTCGCGCGCGCGGGCCATTTCGAACGCATCGACTATCGCCTCGTAGCCTGTGCATCGACAGTAATTGCCGGAGATGAATTCGCGGATTTCCCGCCGGTCCGCCGCGGGGTTGCGCTCCCTGAGTTCGGCCAGGGTAAGCAGCATGCCGGGGGTGCAGTAGCCGCACTGAAGCGCATTGCGCTCGACGAAGGCGTCCTGGAGGGCGCGGATTTCGCCAGTGTCGCTCAGCCCTTCGATCGTCCATATATCGGCGCCGTCGGCCTGCGCAGCCAGCATCAGGCAGCCGCGCGCGATGCGCCCGTCCACGCGGACGGTGCATGCCCCGCACACGCCATGCTCGCAGCCGACATGGCTGCCGGTGAGGCCCAACTCCTCGCGCAGGAAATCCACCAGGTTCATCCGCGCCTCGACGCGGCGGGTCGCGCGTTCTCCGTTGACCCGCAGGCCGATTTCGACAGTCCTGTCCATCGCTCCCTTCCCTCAGGCCGCCAGCGGGCCCAGCACCCGCCTGGCGAGCACGCCGGCGAGATGCCGGCGCATCGCTGCATCCGCGTTCAGGTCCTCGAACGGGTCGAGCTCTTCTTTCAGCATCTCGGCAATCCGGGCGCCGAGCGCATCAGACCACCGCTCGCCTTCCAGCAGCGCCGCGCTCCGCGCCGCCAGGACAGGCCGCTCGCCGACAGCGAAAAATGCCAGGCGGCCGCGGCCGAACCTGCCGTCTTTCACCTCCATATGGGCGGCAAGTCCGATCATTGCGTAGTCGCCATGCCGCCGCGCCAGCTCCATGAAACCCGATCTCCAGCCGGCTCCGGCGTTCGGAACCTCGATTCCGGTCAGCACCTCGCCCGGCCCGAGAGCCGTCTCATACAGGCCCCGGAAGAAGGCGTCCGCTGCCACGGTCCGGGCGCCGCCTCTGCCCGCAATCACCATCCGCGCGCCGAGGGCGACAGCGCAGGCCGGCAGTTCCGCCGCCGGGTCGGCGAACGCGATGGAGCCGCCGAATGTGCCGCGGTTGCGAACCGCCGGATGGGCGATATGCGGCATGGCGCTGGCGATAAGCGGCGCATGGGCCGCGACGATCTCCGAGGACTCCACCTCCGCATGGCGGGTCATGGCGCCGATTCGAATGCCGCCCTCCGTCGCCTTGATTCCCGCAAGGCCCGGCACGCGGCCGATATCGACCAGGATCTCGGGGGCGGAGAGCCGCATGTTGAGGGTGGCCATCAGGCTCTGGCCGCCGGCGAGGATTCTGGCGTCCTCCCCGTGTTCCTCCAGCAGGCCGATGGCGTCTTCGAGGCTTTCCGGCCTGGCATAGGCGAATGGGGCAGGTTTCATGGGCGCGTTCCCCTGCGTTTGCGCCGGCTTGTCGATCGGGCCGTTTCAGGCTCCGCCGCCGCCTTCTCAGGACCGCTCAGCGCGGTACCAGTCCAGAATGTCGCTTCCCGTCCAGAGGACGGCGCCGCCGGCGGCCGAGATCGCGTCCAGCACCTTTTCGAAATATTTGATGCGGAAGGGCGTGCCCGAAATATAGGGATGCACCGCGATCGCCATCACGCGCGCGCTTTGCTCGCCCTCCCGGTCGAGGCGCTCGAAAGCGTCCATGCAGCGGTCGTAGAATTCCGCCGCCTTGTGATGCTGGATCAGCATCATCGGGATGTCGTTCAACTCCACCGTATAGGGGATGGATGTCAGCGCGCCATGTTCGGTGCGGATGTCGAAGGGCTGGTCGTCCATCGGGTAGTCGGCGACATATTCGATGCCCGCTTCGGCGAGGTAGTCCGGCGTCTCGAACGTTTCGGTAAGGCCGGGCCCCATCCAGCCCCGGGGCGGACGGCCGGTGAACTCCCGGATCGTCTCGACTGTCCGCCGGATGTCCTCGCGCTGGTCCTCGATGAGATGGGTCGGGCGCTGCCAATAGGCGTGGCCGAGAAACTCCCAGCCCGCGTCGCGCGCGGCCGCGGCAATGCGGGGATACTGGACGCAGACGGAGCCGTTCACCGACATCGTGACCGGAACGCCGCGCGAGACCAGCGCCTCATGGAACCGCCAGAACCCGACCCGCATCCCGTATTCCTGCCACGACCAGTTGGGAATGTCGGGGATGTGGACCTGGTGTCCCGGCGGCGGAAGCACCGTGCGCGGCATGGGCTTCTCGATGTCCCAGTTCTCGATATTCACAATGACCCAGACCGCCACCCGCTTGCCGTCGGGCAGCATAAGCGGCTCGCGGTCGACTATGGCCGAGTAGTCGATACGCTCTCGCGGCTTCATCGCCATGGGGACAGACCTCCACAGGAATTGCTGCCGGGCCGGTCGGTGAACAGGCGCCGACTGCGGGGTCCGGGTCGGACGATAGTCAGGCCCGGCCGGGCTGTCAACGAACGGGAGCGCCGGGCCAAGGCGGTTTACCCGTTGCCGATGGCCGCGTTGAGCGCGGGCATGACCTTCTCCGCCATCAGCTCCATCGAGCGGATTCCGAGCGCCCTGTCCTCCCAGTCCTTGCCGGCGTAAAGCAGCGTCCCGAAATCGCCCGTCACCTCGCGGAAGGCGAGCAACTGGTCCACAACGCTTGCCGGATCGCCGGCGATGACGAGGCTCTCGACGACATAATCGAGGGTCAGCTTCTCGTCCGGGAAATCCGGGTCGGGCTTGAAGGCGAGGTGGCGGTTCGCCTTCTTCAGCTTGGTGAAGAGTTGCCTGAAATAGAACCGGTAGGGGCTCCGCTCGTTCTGCTTGCCGTAGTCGAGCGCGGTCCGGTGGTCGTCATGGACGAAAATCGACCGCGCGACCCGCCAGTCGCCGCGGTCGGCGGCCCGGCCCGCCTCTCCGCATCCCTGCGCATAGTTCGCCCAATGGGTGGGGACCCATTTCGGCTGGAGGAAATTCGCCGAGATCGGGAAGAAGCCCCTGCGGCCGATCTCTACCGCGCTCTTGGAGTGCGGCGAGACCACTGTGGCGAGAATGGGCGGGTGCGGCTTCTGGTAGGGCTTCGCGATCGGGCCAACCCCGATCTCCGGGAAGAGCGTCTCGCGGGTGGTGATCTTCCAGTGCTTGCCCTCGAGGTCATAGGGCGGCTCGCCCTGCCATATGTCGAGGATGTGGCCGATGGATTCCAGGAACATCTCGCTCCGGTCCAGGCCGCGTATGCCGAGCGCCTCGGCATCGGATTCGAGCGCGCCGGGGCTGATGCCGAGCAGGAACCGGCCTTCCAGCAGGTGGTCCAGCATGGCCGCCTGGGCCGCGATGAGGACGGGATGGGTGTGCGAGAGATTGGCGGTGCCGGTGCCGAGCTTTATCCGTTTTGTCTCGGAAATCAGGCTGGCCTGGAACAGCATCGAATTGGTGATGCTCTCGGCCGCGTCGGTGACATGCTCGCCGACATAAGCCTCCGAATAGCCGAGCCGGTCGGCGAGGATGACGGCCTCGCGGTCCTCCTGCAGAACCTCGGTATAGTTCCGGTCCAGCCGGTGGATCGGCATGGTGAAGAAGCCCAGTTTCATGGGCGAAGGCCCCGGCGCGGCGTCAAAGGCCTCATGCCCCGAGATAGTATTGCTTGACCATTTCGTTTTCCGCGAGCGCCGCAGCCGAGGAGGCGGCGAAGGCGATGTCGCCATGTACGATGATGTAGCCGCGATCGGCGATCTTGATCGCCTGGTTGAAGTTCTGCTCCGCCATCAGCACGGTCAGGTTCCGTTGCTCCTTAAGTTCCCTGATCTTCGCAATCATCCGGCTCACCAGTATCGGCGCAAGCCCGACTGACGGCTCGTCCACAAGCAGGATGCGCGGCTCGGACATGAGCGCGCGGGCGACCGCAAGCATCTGCTGCTCGCCCCCGGACATCGAGCCCGCAAGCTGGCGGCGGCGCTCGGCGAGCACCGGGAACGCCTCGAAGCAGAATGCGAGATTGTCGTGGATCCGCCGCCGTGCCGCATCCCGGTAGGCGCCCAGCATGAGGTTCTCTTCCACGGTCAGGCGCGGGAACAGGCGCCGGCCCTCCGGGACGAGGGAAATCCCGAGTTCCACGACCTCCTGGGGCGTTCTGCCGACAAGCTCGATCCGCGCGCCGTCCTCGGTCTCCAGCAGGATGGAGCCGGCGGTGGGCTCGACGATTCCCATTATGCAGTGGATAAGCGTGGACTTGCCATTGCCGTTGGCGCCGAGAAGGGCGACCGTCTCGCCCGCGTCCACGGAAATCGAAACGCCGTGGAGCACGCGCACCGAGCCGTATCCCGCCTCCACATCGCTGACGACGATCCTACTCACCGAGATAGGCCCTCTCGACCTCGGGGTCGTTTACAATGTCGTCCGGTCCGCCTTCCGCGATCTTGCGGCCGGCGTCTAAAACGACGATCCGTTCCGAGAAGCGCATCACGGCGCGCATGATGTGCTCGATCATAATGATCGTGATGCCGTCCTCGTTCAGCCGGAACAGGATGTCGAGGATGTCATCGACCTCGGCGGAGGACAGGCCGGCCATCGCCTCGTCCGAGATCAGCAATTCGGGCTCGGTCGCCATTGCCCGTGCGAGCTCAAGCTTGCGCATGTCGATCTGGGTCAGCTTGCCGGAGTTTTCGCCGGCGCGGTCCGCGAGGCCGATGGTTTCGAGAATCGCCATGCCGCGACCGGCGATGTCCGCAGGAGCGGTGTCCGTCGCGTATTCGAGGGGAATGACGAGATTCTCCAGCACTGTCATCGACCGGAACGGCTTTGGAATCTGGAACGAACGGGCGATCCCGAGCCGCGTGCGTTCATGCGGCTTGTGGCCGTCCAGCGTCTCGCCCTTGAAGCGGATCTCCCCGCTTTCGTTGGAAAGCGTGCCGGAGATGCAGTTAATCATGGTCGTCTTGCCCGAGCCGTTCGGGCCGATCATCCCGAACCGCTCGCCCGTCCGCACCTGGAGGCTCACGCCGTCGAGCGCGGTGAAGCCGCCGAACCGCTTGGTCACCGAGCGCGCGTCGAGCAGCACGCCGCGCGTCCCGTCGTCATCGGTCATTGCCGGTCCTCCGCCATTTCCTGACCAGCCCTACGATTCCCTCCGGCGCCGCGATCACGAAAAAGATGAGCAGCGCGCCGACGATGAGCAGGTTGAGCTCCGAAGAAATCGTCACCGTCGCGACCTGCTGCACCGTGCCGAGCAGCAGCGCGCCGATCAGGGGCCCGAGCCATGTGGTCGCCCCGCCAATCATCGGCATCGCGATGGAGTTGACGGCATAAACGAGATTGAACGCCGATGACGGCTCGATGAACCCGACATAGAGCACGAAGGGCGCGCCGGCGACGCCCATGAGAAAGCCGGATACCGTGGTCGCCAGCAGCTTGAGCCGCAGCGTCGGCACGCCCGCGCATTCGGCGGCTTCCTCGTCGTCGCGTATGGCCGCGAAGCCGCGCCCGGCCTTCGAGCGCTCGATCCAGCGCGCCGTCCCGACGGCGAAGATCGCGAGCAGCAGCATCACGAAGAACAGGAACTCGATATAGTCGCCGAAGGGCGCGATCTCCCGCGCCCGCAGGATATAGGCGCCGGTCGCGCCGCCCACATAGTCCCAATTGATGACGAGAGTTTCGAGCACGATGGCGAGCGCGAGGGTCGCGATGGCGAAGAACACGCCGCGCAGCCGCAGCGTCAGATAGCCCATGGCGAGCCCGAGAAGCGCGCAGACCAGTCCCGATACCGGGATCATCACCAGCAGCGGCGCCTTGAAGAGGTTGTAGAGCACCACGGAGGTATAGGCGCCGACGGCGAAGAACCCGGCCGTGCCGAAATTCACATAGCCCATATAGCCGCCCATGATGTTCCAGGCGGTGGCGAGCACCACATATTGCAGCACCACATAGCCCGCGAAATAGACGAAGGCGTTGACCGGCACGAGGTCGAAGATGGTGAGCGCCGCGCCGAGAAGCGCGATGACCGCGGCCCAGAGCCAGAACGAACCGAGCTTCATGGCGGGCGCGCTCCTTCCTACCGTCCGAACAGGCCCTGAGGCCGGAAGGCGAGCGCAAGCAGCAGGATGCCGAAGGCGACGGCGGGCGCCCATGACGGGCCGTAAAGGGTCGAGACCAGGCTTTCCGCCACGCCGAGGACAAGCGCCGCCACGAGCGTGCCGGGGATTGAGCCGAGCCCGGCGAGGACGGCGATGGCGAAGACCTGGCCGATATAAAGCCGCCCGACGGACGGCTCTATGGGAATGATGATGATGAGCAGCGCGCCCGCAATCGCCGTCGTCCCGATGCCGATGCCGAAGCCGAGCTGCTTGATCTTCACCGGGTCCGCCGCCATGAGTTGGAGCGCGAGGCGGTCCTGCGCAACGGCCATGATCGCGCGGCCGTTGAAGGTGCGCGACATGTAGAGATAAACGCCGCCGAACATCAGCAGCGAGACGACGAACGGCACCAGCATCCGGGTGGGGACGCCGATCCCGCCGATCTTCCAGTTATGCCCGATATAGGAAGCCTGCACGGAGCGGAAATCGACGCCGTAGGACATGATGAGCCCGACCTCGATGACGAACATGACGCCGAAGAAGAAGGCGAGGCCGCGCAACGCCTCGTCATCCTTGCGTTCGAAGCTCTCGTAATAGATGCGGTAGACCCCGATCCCGATGAAGAAGAACACCGGCGCGAACACGATCCCCACCAAGATCGGGTCGAGCCCCCACTTGCTGTTGCACATATAGGCGATGTAGGAGCCCAGGATGACGAATGCCGGATGGGCGATGTTCACGATGTTCAACTGCCCGAACGCCACGGTGAGGCCGAGGCTCACCGCAGCGTAGAAGCCGCCGAGAAGCACCCCGGCGACAAGCGCATTCAGAAGGAGCTCAAGTGAAAACACCGACAGCCTCGGTCCCGGGTTGCGCGCAGGGCCTCATCCCGCAGGACGCGGGATGAGGCCTCATTGTCGGAATGCGGCAAGCTGCCGCCGGACCCCGGCCTACTCGGCGTAGGGGAAGTTGATGTCCCCCGACTTCCACTCCTTCGGATAGAGCACGACGCGCGTCCCCTCCCTGGTGAAGGTCGCAAGCTCGTTGTCCTCGACGCCCTGGTACTGGACCATCAGCACGCGGGTCTTCGCCCATTCGCCGTTCGGCGCGAAGCTTACCTTGCCGACCACCGTGTTGAACTCGTTGCTGCGGATATATTCGCCGATTGCGGCGTGATCCATGCCGCCGGTGGCGGTAATCGCCTGCCCGAGCACCTGGAGATAGGCATAGGCGTAGGGCTGGAGGTAGTAACCGAGCGGATCGACGCCCTTGCCGACCGCCGCCGCCTGGTATTTCTCGAGGAACGCCTCAACGCCCTCGAATTTGAGCGTCGGCTCCGGCACCCAGAAGTCGTAATTGACGATGCCGTTCAACTTCGGCCCGAGCGCGGTCATGATCGAGGCGAACTGAAGCCCGACCATGCTGCCGCCGAACATGTTCGTCTTGAGACCGACCTCGGTGGCCGCCTTCACCATGCCGACAGAGTCGGGCGGATATGAAGCGACATACACGATGTCGGGGTCGCGGGCCTGGATGGCGTTGACGATGGGCGTGAAGTCCGCCGTCCGGGGCGGATAGGACTCGTCATAGACGATTTCGAGTCCGTGTTCCTTTGCGTTGACCCGAGCGCCGATCACAGCGCCGCGAGCGAATTCCGCATCCGCGCCGACAACAGCAACGGTCTTGGGCGGCGGGTCCTGGTCCATGGCGAGTTCGAAGAAGCCCCGCGACCAGTCCGTTGACGGCTTCGGGCCCGCCGGCATGATCTGGAAATAGTTGGGATAGTTGAATTTTTCGTTGACCGCGAGACCGAAAAGCGCCGGGAACACGAGGCCGCGCTGCATCACGATCGGCATTGCCGGGGCGATGAGGTTCGTGCCGTAGCCCGAAACGACGAAGTCCACCTTGTCCACGTCCAGCAGCTTGGTGTAGATGGCCGGCACTGTCGCAGGGTTGGTCTGGTCGTCGTAATAGACGAGCTCGACCTGTTTGCCGAGCAGTCCGCCCGCGGCGTTGACGTCTTCCGCCCATACCTGCATGGCGATGAGCGCGCCCTTGCCGGCCCCGGCGAGGCCGCCGGTCAGCGCCATGCTGAACCCGATCTTGATGGTGTCATTCGCCTGGGCAAGCGGCGCGAACGCCATCGAAGCCGACATCGCGAGCACCGCAAGCGACCTTCCGAGCCACTTGCCAGTCGTCATCTTCCCGAATGCTTTCATGAACATCGAACTGCGCCTCCCTGATTGCGGACAAACCGCAACCGGAGCGTATCGGAAGGAATGCAAGGGGTCAAAGGGCCGCATTCGAATTCCTGCATCCAGCGGGGCTGCCGATATCGGGTATGATGGGCGACGTAGCAGGGCGGGAGAAGCGGGCATGCGGACCATACCGGTCTATCAGGCGTTGGCCGAAGACATCGAGGCGATGGGCATCGACACGGTGTTCGGGCTGATGAGCGACGACACGGCGGCATTCGCCGTGACTCTGGACGCGATGGGGATCGCGTTCATCGGCGCCCGGCACGAGAACGTCGCCATCGGCATGGCCGACGGCTATGCGGCCGCGACGGGGCGCCTGGGCGTCGTGTGCGTCGGGCGGGGGCCGGCGCTCGCCAACGGATTGCAGGCCGCGTCCTTCGCCGCGCGAACCGGCAATCCCGTTCTCATCATCTATGGTGAAGCGGCGCTGCCGTCGGGTCCGTCAAATGCGCTCGGGCCCGACTACAAGGGGCTGGACGGCGCCGGCGTGCTGAAGGCGGCAGGGGTCCATGTGTTTGCACCCACCGGCGCCGCGACGGCCCGCGCCACGCTTGCGGATGCGGCCGCCCTCGCGCGGACCGGGCAGGCCGTGGCCCTGCTGCTGCCGGTCGATGTGCAGCATGCGGAGATTGCGACCGGTCCGGGTGAGCCGGCTCCGGAACCGCTAGACGCCGGACCGGTTCCCCCGCGTCCGGCGCACCCGGCGCGCGCTCACGCCATCCGGGCGGCGGCGTCCCTGCTCGACCGGGCGAGGAGGCCGCTTATCCTGGCGGGCCACGGCGCCTGGAAAGCGGGCGCGCGCGACGCACTGGTCAGCCTGGCGGAACGGACCGGCGCACTGCTGTCCACGACGGCGAGAGGAAAGGACATGTTCCGCGGCCATCCGCTCGACCTCGGCATCATCGGCTCGTTTTCTCATTCCGCGGCGCGGCGCATGGCGGCGGAGGCCGATTGCGTGCTCGCGGTCGGCGCGGGGCTCAACATCCTCACCATGAGCTTCGGCGAGTCGCTGCCGGATGCGCCGCTGATCCAGATCGACGCCTCGCGCGCCAGCATCGGCCGCTGGACCACGGCCGACGTCGCGGTGGTGGGCGATGCGAAACTGGCGGCTCAACAGCTTATCGAAGCGGTGGCGGACAAGCCGGCCGCCGACAGGCCCTGGCACGGCGCCGGGAACAGGGCCGCGCTCGACAGCTTCTCCATCGCGGAGGACTTCCAGCCCGCGAACACGGCGCGCACCATCGATCCGCGCACGCTCGCCGCCATGCTCGACCGCATGCTGCCGGAGGCCCGGAATGTCGTTTACGACGCCGGCAATTTCCTGGGCGTTGTGCCGTATCTTTCGGTCCCGGACCCGGCGCATTTCAAGATGACCAATGATTTCGCGTCCATCGGGCTGGGCTTCGGCGCGGCGCTGGGCTTCGCCCGGGCGCGGCCGCATATTCCGACCGTGTTCGTGGTCGGCGACGGCGGCTTCCTGATGACCATGGGCGAGCTCGAAACCGTGGTGCGCGAGGACCTGCCGCTGGTCATCGTGCTGATGAACGACTGCGCCTATGGCGCGGAGCTGCATCATCTGAGGCTGCGCCAGCTTCCGGTCGCCAAGTCGGTCTTCCCCGATGTCGATTTCGCGCCCGTCGCGGAGGCGTTCGGCTACGACGCCCGCACTGTGCGCACGCCCGACGACCTGAAGGCGCTCGGCCCCCTGCTGGCGGCGCCCGACGGCCCGGTCTTCCTCGACTGCAAGATCAATGCCGACGTCGCCGCCCCGTTCATGAGCGAGGTTGCGGCGTTCGAGGCGAAGCAGCACGCTTGAGGCCGGCGCGCCGAACCCGTTTCCCTATATCCCGTCTCGATGGAGGCAAACCGTCCGATGCGTTTCGGAGTGTTTTACGAACTGCAATTGCCGCGGCCCTGGGCCGAGGGCGACGAACACCGGCTGATGAAGGAGGCGCTCGACCAGGTCGTGCTCGCAGACCGGCTGGGCTTCGACTATGCGTGGGAGGTCGAGCACCATTTCCTCGACGAATACAGCCACGCCTCCGCGCCGGAAGTCTTCCTTGCCGCAGCCGCGGCCCGCACGAAGCGCATCCGCCTCGGCCACGGCATCCGCCAGGTCATTCCCGCCTACAACCATCCGGCGCGCACGGCCGAGGGCTTGGCGACGCTCGACCTCATCTCGGACGGGCGCGTCGAATTCGGCATTGGCGAGGGCGCGACGCGGCTGGAGCTCGGCGCGTTTGGCATTCCCGCCCGGCGCAAGCGCGCGCTGGCGCTGGAGGCGGCGGAGCAGATCTGCAACATGATGGCGCTCACGCCCTATCCCGGTTTCGAGGGCGAGGGCTTCTCCATGCCCTGCCGCAATGTGCTGCCGAAGCCGTTGCAGCAGCCGCATCCGCCGCTCTGGATGGCCTGCACCAACCGCGACACGATCCGCGTCGCGGCGCAGAACGGCATCGGCGCGCTCGCCTTCTCCTTCCTCGACCCAGAGGAGGCGCGCACCTGGTCCGGCATCTATTACGACACGATCAGGAGCGAGGACTGCGTGCCGCTCGGCTGGTCGGTCAACGCCAATCTCGCCATGGTCTCCGCCTTCTCGATGCATGAGGACCGGGCGGAGGCGATCCGGCGCGGGCAGGACCATTTCGAGTTCTTCCGCTATGCGCAGCAGAAGCTCGTCGCCGAGGACTTCACGCCCGGCTATTCGGACATCTGGGGCGAGTTCACGGCCAAGCGCGGCGCGGCGACCGACCTCTTGATCCAGGCGGCGCTGGCGCGCTCGGAATATGACGGCGCCGGCATCGGCACGCCGGACGACATGGCCCGCCACCTGGCAGACATGCAGGCGGCCGGCGTGGACCAGGTGATTTTTCTCCAGCAGGCCGGCCGCAACAGCCACGAAAATATCTGCGACTCGCTGGAGCTGTTCGCACAGACGGTCATGCCGGAATTCGCCCGCGATGCGGAGGCGCGCGAAGCCGCCAAGGCCGCCGAGCTCGCGCCCTGGATCGAGGCGGCGCTCGCCCGCAAGCAATATATGCAACCACTCGCCGAGGCTGATGTCCCGGTGGTGAAGGCCTCGGTCCGCGTCGCCGGCGAGGACAGCCGGCGCAAGGCGGCGGACGCGGCGGAGTAGAACTCAGCGGCGCATTGCTGCTGCCGAACGAAACTCGCCGGGCGGTACGTCCTTGCCGGCGTCGGAAAAGTTGGTGATGACAACGCTGCCCTGCGGAAACTCCGCCAGGATAGTCAGCCGTCCGCCCATCGCCTCGATATAGGAGCGCAGGTTAGACACATACATGTCTGCCCGCCGCTCCAGCTTGGCGACAGCCGGTTGCTTGACCTGCAGAACCTCCCCCACGGCCCTTTGGGTCATCGCCCGCGCCTGCCGGAGCTCATGAAGCGGCATGGCTGCACGAAATTCCGCCTTGCGCGCATCGGCGTGCGCACGCCGTTCGGGAGAGAATCCTTTTGTCAATTCGCCGAAGGCGTGCCGTCCGCTCATTCGATCAGCCCTTCCTCTCTCAACTCCTGCAAATGTTCGTCATAGAGCCTGTCCGCCAGGGGCACGAAGCGTTTGTAGAATCGGTCGCGCCCGGTCTTGTCACCGCCGATCAGGAGAATCGCCGTTCGCCTCGGGTCGAAGGCGTAGAAGACTCGGATGGGACGACCTTCGGTCTGGACCCGCAACTCCCGCATAAGGCCATGGCGGGAGCCTGCTACGCCGGAAGAGTAAGGGAACCGAAGTCCCGGCCCGTGCTCCGCCAGCAACTCGACGATAGCTGTGATGTCTTCTTGCTGCGCCTCGGATAGCCCCGCCTACCCCGCCAGTTCCGGCATGTTGGCGGCGCGGCTGGCCAGCGGGATGCCGGTCATTTCGGCGATGTCCCTTGCGGCGCGGACCGCTTCCCCGGCCTCAACGCCGCAATCGACCTGCATGGCGCCGAGGAAACTCACGATGTCCTCTGTCGGCAGGTTGCCCACGGACCCGTAATCGCCGGGGAAGGCGATGCCGCCGCCAATGCCGCAGATCGACCCTTCGACCATGGAGACGCCCGCATCGAGCGCCGCCATCACATTCGCCTGCGCCCAGCCGCGCTTCTCATGGACATGGAAGCCGAACTCGCAATCGGGGAAACGGTCATGCGCCATGCGGAACAGCGTGCCCACCTGGCGCGGCTCCTCCATGCCCGTGCTGCCGGCGAGATAGAAGCGCCGCACGCCGAGATTGCGCAGCCGGGCGACGCAGTCGAGCGTGCGCTCGGGCGCGATGACGCCCTCATAGGGGCAGTAGAGCGACATGCCGAGCGCCATGATGAAGGCTCGCCCGGCCTCGTCTGCGACGCGGAAGCAGTCTCCCCCGGCCCGGATCGCCTCATCGACGGTCATGTTCTGGTTCTTCGCCATATAGCTGCCGCTCACCGTCATGAGGCCGAGGATCTCGTCGATATCGGTCTCGACGGCGCGGAGCGCGCCGCGCTTGTTGGGCACCAGCGCGCGATAGACCGCGCCCTCGCGCCGCTTCACCCGCGAGACGACCTCCTCGGCGTCCGTCAGCATCGGCACATAGCGGGGGCTGGCGAAGCTCGTGATCTCGATGACGGGAAAGCCGGCGTCGGTCAGCCGGTCGATCATCGCCACCTTGACGTCCGTCTCGATCCAGCGGCCGAGCGATTGCAGGCCGTCGCGGGGGCCCACCTCGACCACGGTCACCCGTTCGGGCAGCGCCAGCATGTCCTTCCTCCCTTAGTCCCTCTTCCGGCCGCCGGCTCAGTCGAGCGGCAGGCCGGCCGCGCGCAACTCCACCTCGTCGAAGCCGAGCCGCTCCACGAGGACGGCCCGGTTGTCGGCGCCCAGCTTCGGCCCGGCATGGCGGATCCCGCCCGGCGTGCGCGAAAACTTGCCGACCACGTTCTGCATCCGGATCGGCCCGCCAAGCTCCCCGTCCTCGACCGCCACGATGTTCTCGCGGGCCTGGAAATGCGGGTCCTCGAAAATCTCCGCAATGCTGTTGCAGGGCGCGGCGGCCGCATCGAACCGGTCGAAGAGCGCGAGCAGGTCGTCGCGGTCGAAGCGCAGCATCGCCGCCTGGAGCGCCTCGTCGAGCGCCGGCGCGTTCTGGATGCGGAGCCGGTTGTCGAGGAACCGCTCGTCATGGACAAGCTCCGGCACCTCCAGCGCCTCGCACATGCGCTCGAAGGTGGATTGCGCACTGCCCGAGATCGAGACCCACTTGTCGTCCTTCGTCCGGTAGGTGTTGCGCGGCGCGGTGAAGGGCAGGCGGCTGCCATTGCGCTCCTGCACGATGCCGAGCTGGTCGAAGTCCACCACCTGCGGGCCGAGCAGGGTGAAGAGCGGTTCGTAGATCGCGAAGTCCACGACCTGTCCCTTGCCGGACCGGCGCTTCTCCTGCAGCGCCACCATGGCGAGGAAGGCGCCCATCAGGCCCGAGCTCTCGTCGGCGAGGCCGAAGCCGGGCAGCAGCGGCGGCCGGTCGGCATATCCGGTGATGTAGGCATATCCGGAATAGCCCTCGGCCAGCGTGCCGAAGCCCGGGCGGTGGCTGTTGGGGCCGGTCTGGCCGAAGCCGGTCAGGCGCACCATGATGAGGCCCGGATTGATTGCGCTCAGCACGTCGTAGCCGAGGCCCCAGCGCTCCAGCGTGCCCTTGCGGTAGTTCTCGACCACGATGTCGGCGTCCGCGACCAGGCGCTTGACGATCTCGACGCCGAGCGGCGTGCGCAGGTCCGCGGTGACCGAGCGCTTGTTGCGGTTCACCAGCTTGAACATCAGCCCGACGCCGTCCTTGTCGTTGCCCCAGAAGCGCAACTCGTCGCCGGTGTCCGGGCGTTCGATCTTGACGACCTCGGCGCCGAAATCGGCCAGGAACATCGTGGAAACGGGGCCGGCGAGGAAGTTGGAGATATCGACGACCTTGACGCCGGCAAGCGGCGGAGCGGCTTCAGGCATGGCCAGGACCCATTGCGGCGGGGACGCGCGGGGCGCCCCACGGACCCCGGAACCGTGCCCCGAAACGACGGGCCGCGCAACCGCCGCCCGCGCCGGACGGAGCGGAGAGCCTCACGCCTATTCCGCCGCTTCCAGCTTGTCCTGGGTGCGCAGTTCGAAGTCGGCGGCGTCGTGGCGCTCATGCAGCTGGTCCTCGAGAGGGCCCCTGATCCGGTTGACCTTCCGCCCCCGGATGACGGCGTCCCGGGCCGCGATCTCGTCGTACCAGCGCACGACATTCCTGTAGTCCTGCACGGCGAGGAATTCGGCGGCCCCGTAAAGCGCGTCCGTCGTCAGCACGCCGTACCAGGGCCAGATCGCCATGTCGGCGATGGTGTAGTCGCCGCCCGCCACATAGCGCGTTTCGGCGAGCTGCCTGTCGAGCACGTCGAGCTGGCGCTTCACCTCCATGGTGTAGCGGTCGATCGGGTATTGCTGCTTGCTCGGCGCATAGGCGTAGAAGTGGCCGAAGCCGCCGCCGAGATAAGGCGCGGAGCCCATCTGCCAGAACAGCCAGGAGAAGCACTCCGCCCGCTCCGAGGGGTCCTCGGGAAGGAAGGCGCCGAACTTCTCCGCGAGATAAAGCAGGATCGCGCCCGATTCGAACACGCGCGTCGGCTCGGGCGTGGAGTGGTCCACCAGCGCCGGGATTTTCGAATTCGGGTTGATGGCGACGAAGCCGGAGCCGAACTGCTCGCCGTCGCCGATCCTGATGACATAGGCGTCGTATTCCGCGCCGCTGTGTCCGGCCGCCAGCAGCTCCTCCAGCATCACCGTCACTTTCACGCCGTTGGGCGTAGCCAGGG
This sequence comes from Alphaproteobacteria bacterium, assembly GCA_022822125.1. Next base: position 937 of record JAJECF010000175.1, on the reverse strand, counting down.
AGTAGAGCTGCAGCGGGTGTTTGCCGCGAGGCAGCTCCTGGTCATGCGTGGCGCCGGCGACGGGGCGGTTGATCGAGGCGAAGCGGCCGCCGCTTTCCTGCTCCCAGGTCCAGACTTTCGGCGGTTCGTAGGCGGAGGCGTCGGTCATGTCGTCGTCCTTCAAACGGGCATCGGGTGTGCGGGAAAACCGGAGACAGACCGTTTACCACCCCCGGACACGGATTGCATGCGCCCGCGTCCGCCCGCCGCCGGCCACGCCGCGCTCCGCACCCCCACGCGATGTGTCATGGAATGTCATGTTCCGTCATGCGGTGTCATGATTTGCATGTGTGCAGCGCATATCCTGTGATCGTTTCGGGCATGGAGTTGTCGTTTCGGGCCGGTGCTCCCGGTATTCCGTTCCGTTTCCCCGGCCTTGCGTCTTCGTCATGGATTTCTCCTTTCTAACCCTCTTCGTTCCGTTCTCACGCCGCCGGCCTGCCGGTGCAGCGGGACCCTGATTCGCGCGTAATGTGCGCGCGCCCGTGCCGGCGCGGGCGCGCACGTATCGCGGCGGCGCGGTTCGCACGCCTGATTGCGCCTGCGCGTGCGAGGCCCAAATGCAGGGCGCACGTCTCCCGTCAGCTTCTCAGGGGCTTTTCCACACCGGCGCGAAACGAAGCGGCCTCCGGACGCCGCTTCCTTCCTCTCGCCCTATACTAACACAGGTTTCCCCGGATCGGGCTTCGATCTGGAATTAATTCTGTGATCATGAACAAAAGGTAATATTTCCCCGCGCCTTCCGCCGGGAGTCGGGGAGGCGTAGGCTCGGTCCCGGCGCGATTCGGAGAGGAAACCGATGCCCGATACCCTGGCCGACCTGGTGACGAAGCGTTACGGCCCCGAGACGCCCGGCGGCACCGGCCTGCCGGCCGAAGGCCCGCTTGCGGCGATCCTC
>JAJECF010000226.1 GCA_022822125.1 Alphaproteobacteria bacterium | reverse complement strand
CCGCCGCCTTCGCCCACGCCTTGATCGCCGCCCACTGCTCGTCTGTATAGGAGACCGAGTGCCCCGTGCCCGGCTTGCGTCTGCGCGCCTTCTTCATGCGTCCTCGCTGCCGCCCGGTGGACGAAGAAAACGAATGACTTCCTGCACCAGAACGGTCACTTCCCGGCCGTCTGCGGTAGAAATCGTGTCCTCCCCGAACAGGGTCATTTTCTGCATGTTCGTGTCGAGGCGTTGCTGGTCCTCTACCGAGAGCGCAAGCGCATGCCCGGCCGGTTGCAGGGCCGAAGCCGCATCCCGGGTCGCCCGCCCGCAGCAGAGCCAACCGAAGTGGGAGATCTTCATCCTGCGTTTCTTCGCACGTTTGCGGGCCGCCTCCCAGGTCTCCGACGGGAGGTACATGCTGCGCGGCCTTGCCCGGCTCACCCTCCTGCTCCCTTCAGTCGAACGATGTCTGACCGTCGAGCCACAGGTCCGCTTCGGCGCCCAGCTTCCGCCATGTCGCCCCGTCGTCCAGAGCATCGAGGCGCAGCCTCTCCGCCTGCTCGATCATGCGCAGCATGCGCAGCATGCGGCGCAGCACCTCGGGAGTCATTCCCGTCTCGCCGGCATCGGTCGATGTCTGCCGGAAGCGATGGGCGCGAACCAGATAATCGCCATGCGGCAATCCTTCGGCCCTGGCGGCCTCGTGAATGCGCGCCCAGTCGGCATCGGTCACCTTCACGCTCCGACGTTTCTTCGTTTCTCCCTCGGGTCCTGCCGCCACCGCGCTGCTCCCCGCTCCTCGCACCATTCTGCCGAGGCCGCATAATAAGGCACAAATGGTGCATTTCAGATGGAATTATAGTACACCACCTGTCATCGCATGGGCGAGCAGGAACGGCAACCGCATAAATACCATATAATAAAGAAATTCCCAAGCAATGATATGGTTATCTGAATTCAAGGCTGTCCTGTCTGCCCATAATTGGCACCAAGAACCCAGGATACACACCTGTGTGCAACTTTTATCGATCAGCACCCTTTCCCTTATACGGCACTCAATCCGGCCAGGAACCGCTTGACATGGATAATAACCTACTGTATAACAAGGAAAGAAACGGGAGACTACCTCAACCCATGTCAGTCGTGTGAGCAGAAAAAATCCAAAAAGTTTTTGCTACACATCATGACATATCATGACACATGCGACGGGGTCCTGCCTGCCGGGAGACGGGCCCGCCTGCCCTGGACCGCGCCTGTCCCCGCACCGGAAGCGGGGGACCCGGCCCCTTACCCGCAGGCGAGGTTCTCCGGCAGGGTTTCCGGCTTCACATGCGGGCCGCAGATGGTGTGGATGACGCCGTCCGGCACGAAGGCGAGGAAGGCGAAGGCGAAGGTGACGTCATGGATGGCGTCGACGAGTTCCCCCTCCGCATTGCGCCGCCGCACGGTGACATTGCCGATGTCGCGGCCCTCGGCGATCACCGCCTTGTCGAGCGCGGAGTTCTGGCCGGGCGTCCATTCCAGCACCAGGCCGTCCGCCTCGATGCGCTTCTCCTGCTTCAGCAGCTCCACCGTCCAGGCCCGCTTGCCGACCATCGCCACCCGCGCAAGCGGCGGCACGGCCGCCAGCCTGTATTCGCCCCGGTAGAGGAAGGGCCAGTGCGCGCCGTCATATCCGGCATAGGGGTTGGAGCCGTAGCTGCGAAAGGCCGGGTCGTTCGGCATCAGCACCCGGCCGTCCGGCGCCCGGGCGGCGAAGCGCCCGAAACTCTCGACGCGCGAGGGCAGCATGGCCAGCCGCTCGCCCGTCAGTTCGCCCACCATCGCCTCGCCCAGGAATTGCTGCCACCAGCTTTCCGTCTGCCGGTCCCACATCACCAGGTCCGAGAAGCGCAACAGGCCCGTCGTGCCGAAATCCAGCACCCGGCCGCCCACCCGCCGGTCGAAGACCAGCGCCGCATCGCAGAGCGGGCAATAGGTGACCGCCACGGGCCGGCCGGCGACCGTGTCGTTCACGATCTCGTGCCAGATCAGGATGGCCAGCGGATAGGCGCGCCGCTCGCCGCCGACCTCGAGCGCGATCACCGGCTCGGCCGGCGCGATCAGTTTCTCCGCCTCGGCGACGGAGACGAAGACGGGATCGTCTATGGGCGGGATCTGGTCGCGCGCCACGCCGCCCGAGGCGATCTCCCCGAAGGGGACGGAATGGCGGCTGAAATCCGTGTCGGGCCAGGCCTTGCGCCAGTGTTCGACAGGATCGGCAGCGAGGGCGGGCATGGCGGCGAGGGCGGCCAGGACAAGGCCGGCGAGAATGCGCATGGGACCGGACTCCTTGCGGGACGGCGGCGGACTATGGCCCCTCGGCCCCCGCGCGCCAAGGCTATCCGTCGAGGCCGCTCACGGTCCGGGCCGCCAGGTCGCGGACGACCGCGCGGAGCGCCTCGTCGCGGTCGCTGTCGCCGCCGGCGGCTTCATAGACGGTTCGCTGGCGCTCCGCCGAGGCGCCCCGCATTGCGATCGACCGGGCGCGCTCCACCTCCGCCGCGCAGCCGAGCGCGTCGGCATCCTCGCGCACAAGCTCCAGCACCTCGTCGATCAGCTCCGCGAAGGGCACGAGCGCGCGCTTGCCGAAATCCACCAGCCGGCTGCGGCTGCCATAGCGCTGCGCCAGCCAGCGGTTTTCCTGGATCAGCATATTGGGGTAGTCGCGCCAGCGCTGGTTGGAGAGGCGCAGGCGGTAGAGCATGCGCAGGATGCACTGGAAGAGCGCCGCCGCGGCGAGCGCGTCCTCCAGGTCCGGACAGACATCGCAAATGCGCATCTCCAGCGTCGGGAAGCGCGAGCTCGGGCGCAGGTCCCACCAGATCTTGGAGCCGTCCTCCAGCAGGCCCGAGCTCGTCATCTGCGCGACCATGCGCTGATATTCGCTCCAGCTCGCCAGCGGCTCCGGCAGGCCGGTGCGCGGCAGGGCGTCGAACACCGTCAGCCGGTAGGAGGCGAGCCCCGTATCCTGCCCCTGCCAGAAGGGCGAGGAGGTCGTCAGGCAAAGCAGATGCGGCAGGAAGTAGCGGGCCTGGTTCATCAGGTCGATCCGCAACTCCTCGTCCTCTATGCCGACATGGACATGCATGCCGCAGATGAGCAGGCGATAGGCCACGGCCTGCATGTCGTGGGCGAGGCCCTCGTAACGCTCCTTGTGGACATAGTCCTGCTGGCGCCAGTCGCCGAAAGGGTGCGTCGAGGCCGCGACCGGGGCGAGGCCGTGATTGGCGCAGGCCCGCGCGACGCCGCTCCTGAGCCGGCGCAATTCCCGCCGCACCTCGCCGATATCGGCGCAGACTTTCGTGCCAATCTCCACCTGGGCCTGGAGGAACTCGTTGGTGACCTGCTCGCCCAGCGCGCTGACGCACTCGTCGATCAGGCCCTCGGGTGGATTGGATGCCAGCTCGCCCGTTTCCGGATCGACCAGCAGATACTCCTCCTCGACGCCCAGCGTGAAGGCCGGTTCGGCTATCGTCATGGGTGGGTCCCTCCGCGGTGGAATCCTTCGTCGCGCCGCATGTCCGTAAAGCATGCGAGGACAGCGGTCGTCCAGCGTGCAAGTCCCTCCTCACCGCTTTGCCGGAGCGGCGCTATAGTCCGGGGCTTGTGACGGAAGGAAACGCCTCATGCAGTTCGGCGCGATGGTCAACACCAAGATCGACGAGTGGCGGACGCTGCAGCTCGCCGAGGAGCTCGGCTACGATTCCGGCTGGGCGCCGGACAGCCAGATGATCTGGTCGGACTGCTATGCCGTGCTGGCGCTGGCGGCCGCCAATACATCGCGCATCCGGCTCGGCACCGGCGTCGCCATTCCCGGCACGCGGCTCGCCCCGGTCACGGCGCATTCCATCGCCTCGATCAACCGGCTCGCGCCCGGCCGCGCCTTCCTCGGCATCGGCACCGGCCACACCGCCATGCGCATCATGGGCCATCCCCCGATGAAGCCCCGCGCCTTCCGGGAGTATCTGCGCGTGGTGCGCGGGCTCCTCCACGGAGAGGAGGTCGAGTTCACGCATGACGGCGTAACCCGCCCGATCCGCTTCCAGAACCGGGAGATGGGCTTTATCGGCTTCGAGCCGCCGGTGCCGATCCATGTCGCCGCCAACGGGCCGAGGGCACTGGAGATCGCGGGCGAGCTCGGCGACGGGCGCATCTGTGCGGGCGCGGAGCCATTGGGCGTCATGGCGCGCAATCTCGACCGGGTGAAGGCGGGCGCCGAAAAGGCGGGCCGCGCGCTGCCGGAGGATTTCCACGCCTCGACGCTCACCTTCTACTGCGCCATGAAGCCGGGCGAGAAGGTGAGCGACCCGCATATCGTCGAGGAGGTCGGCGCGCAGGTGGGCGCGACGCTGCATTACTGGTGGGAGCATGCGCGCATCGTCGGCCATGACGAGTTCATCCCCGATTACGCCCGCGACGACTGGGAGCTCTATAACCGCTTCCTGAAGGACCTCGGCATCCCGGACGATCGGATGCATCTTCGCGTGCATCAGGGCCACTGCTCCTATCTGCCGGAGGCGGAGCACCGCTTCGTCACGCCGGCCACGGTGCAGGCCACCGGCGGGCTGGTCGGCGAGCCGGACCTGATCGTCGAGCGCATAAGGGCGATGGAGGCCGCCGGCTGCCGGGAGATCGTGCTGCTGCCGCCCAAGGCCGTGGACCGGCGCAATTTCCGCCGGTTCGCCGAAGACATCATGCCGAAGTTCCGGTAGGCCCGGAGGGAAACGCAACGCCATGAAGAGCGGCAGGCGGGCGGCGGCGGGCGTCGTCGTCGTCGGGCTGGGCACGGCCATCGGCTCGCTCGACACGGCCGTCAATATCGCCTTTCCCGATATCGTCCGCAGCCTCGGCATCGAGCTCGGCGACATCCAGTGGGTCGTGATCTGCTATGTGCTGACCTATGCGAGCCTGATGCTGGTCTGCGGGCGCCTCGGCGACCTGTTCGGCCATGCGCGGCTGTTCCGCATCGGGCTGGCGTGGAGCGTCGCGGCCTTCATCGCCTGCGCACTCTCGCCCGCCTTCGAGATTCTGCTCGCCGCCCGCGTGGCCCAGGGCGTCGGCACGGCGATGGTGCTCGCGGTCGGCCCGGCGCTGGCGACGGCCTATTTCCCGGAATCGTCCCGCGCGCGGGTGCTCGGCGCCTATACGCTGCTGTTCGCGCTCGGCGGCGCCGTCGGCCCCTCTCTCGGCGGCCTGCTGGTGGATGCGATGGGCTGGGCCGGCGTATTCTGGTTCCGCGCGCCGATCGCGCTCGCGGCGCTGCTGCTGTTTCGTGCGCCGCCCGCTATTGCCGGCGGCGGCGGCGCGCCCCGCTTCGATGCGGTCGGCGCCGCCCTGCTGGTCCTCGCCGTCGGCTGCCTGCTGCTCGGCATCAACCGGGCGGCGAGCGGCGGCTGGTTCGGCTTCGCGCTGCTGCTGGCGGCGTTTATTGCCGGCGCCCGGTTCGCGCTTCGCAGCCACCCTTCGCCGATCATCCGGCTTGCGCCCTTCCGCCGGGCGGGTTTCTCCATTCCGGCTGCGAGCAATATCGCGGTCAATCTCGTCGGCTTCGCGGTAATGCTGCTCGTGCCCTTCTGGCTCGACCGGGTGGCCGGGCTGGACGTGCTGACGGCCGGCGCGCTGCTCGCCCTCTCGCCACTCGGCATGGCGCTGGCCTCGCCGCTCGCCGGTCGCTGGGTCCAGCGCCGCGACGGCAGGACGATCGCGGCGGCGGGCGCGCTGGCGGTCGCGGGCGGGCTCGCGGGCATCGGTCTCTGGGGCGCGGCGCCCGGCATGGCGTTCGTGGCGGGCGCTTTGCTGCTGCACGGCGCGGGGCTCGGCATTTTCCAGGTCGCCTATCTGGAGGTCGCGAGCGCCAGCCTGCCGATGGCGGACCGGGGCGTCGCCGGCAGCCTGGTGATGATGACGCGCACGCTCGGCGTCGTGCTGGGCGCGACGGGCCTGATGCTTGCTTTCAACACAATCGGCGGCGGCTTCCTCTACGCCTTCGCCGCCGTCTTCCTCGGCGCCGCCGCGGTTCCGGTCCTGGCCGCCCTGGCGCTGGCCTTCGCGGCCGACCGGGGCGCCGGACCGCCGGGCGGAACGTAACCCGCCCTACGCATTGTCCTCCAGGATCATGCCGGCGCCTTTCTCCGCGATCATGATGGTGGGGGCGTTGGTGTTGGCGGTGGTGACGGCGGGCATGACCGAGGCGTCGATCACCCGGAGCCCTTCCAGCCCGCGCACGCGCAGGCGCGAATCGACCACCGCCATCGGGTCCTCGCCCATGCGGCAGGTGCCGACCATATGGTAGATCGTCCGCCCGGTCCGGCGCACGAAGTCCTCCAGCGCCTCCCTGCCGTCCACCTCCGGACCCGGCGAGACCTCGCCCTGGGTGATGCCGGCGAAGGCCGGCTGGGCGAGAATCTCGCGCGCCTGGCGGATGCCTTCCAGCGCGACGCGCATGTCGTCCGGGTCGTCGAGGAAGTTGGGGCGGATCGCCGGCCGCTCGAAGGGGTCCGCCGACACGGCCACGATCTCGCCGCGCGAGGACGGCCGCGCGATCGAGATCGCCACCGACATGCCGGCCTCCTGCTCCAGGCGGCCGAAATTGTCGTCGTCGAAGCTCGCCGGCGTGAACAGGAGCTGGATATCCGGCGAGGCGAGCCCCTCCCGCGAGTGCGTGTAACACTGCGCGCTGGAGACGCCAAAGGTGAGCGCGCCGTTCCCGAAGAGCGCGAAGCGCGCCATCTCGCGCGCCAGCCGCCAGCCGCGTGCGAGCTGGTTGATCGACTGCTGGCCGCGCACCCGGTGGGAAATGCGCACGGTGTAGTGGTCCGAATAGTTCATGCCGACGCCCGGCAGGTCGTGGCGAACCTCGATGCCGATTTCCCTCAGCCGTTCGGCCGGGCCGACGCCCGATATGTGAAGCAGATGCGGCGAGTTGACGGCGCCGCCGGAAACGATCACCTCGCGCGCGGCCATCGCCTGCCGGTCCCTGCCGCGCTGCCGGAAGGCGACGCCCGTGCAGCGCTTGCCGTCGAAGGTGAGCCCGGTTGCGTAGGCGTCCGTCTCGATGCGCAGATTCTTCCGCCCGCGCGCATTGCTGAGGAAGGTGCGGGCCGTCGAGCCGCGGAAGCGCCCGTTGCGCGACATCTGCGAATAGCCGACGCCCTCCGCCGGCGGCCGGCCGCTCAGGTCCCGCGCAAAGGGGTGGCCCGCCTGCTGCGCCGCCTCCACGAAGCGGTGGGTGAGCGGCAGGACCGTCCGGTAGTCCTCGACCAGGATCGGACCCGACTTGCCGCGCTCGCCGGGGTCGCCCGGCCCGTAGCGCTCGATGCTCTTGAAGTGCTGCTTCACGTCGTCATAGGACCAGCCGCGCGCGCCCATTTGCGCCCAGTTGTCGTAATCGGCGGCATTGCCGCGGATGAACAGCATGCCGTTGATCGAGGACGATCCGCCCAGCACCTTGCCGCGCGGGCAGTGCAGCGCGCGCCCGCCGGTCTTCTCGTCGGGCTCTGTGTAGTAGTTCCAGTTGACGACCGGGTGCGTAATGAGCTTCAGCACGCCCGCCGGCACGTGGATCAGCGGGTTCGTGTCCTTGCCGCCCGCCTCCAGCAGCACGACCTCCGCCCCGCCCGCGCTCAACCGCTCCGCAAGCACGCACCCGGCCGACCCGGCCCCGACGATCACGTAATCGGCTTGCATGGTTCTCAACCCTCCCCGGATGGCGTCAATGCCGAGCGATGCTGTAGCCGGCTTGCTCCAGCACGGCAATCGCCTGCTGCCGCGACACGCTCGGGAAATCCTCCAGGAATTCGTCCAGACTGTCGCCCGCTTCCAGATTCTCCATCAGGATGCGTACGGGGACCCTGGTGCCGGAGAATACGGGCGTGCCTCCGAGAATGTCCGGATTCCTGTCGATCAAGTCCTCGGCCATCCTAGCCTCCCCGACCTACTCAATGCCGCGCGATGGTATAGCCGGCTTCTTCCCGGTCCCAGGCGCCGGGCGGCAGGCCGGCGTCGCGGAGCTCGCCCTTGCGGAGCTTGCCGGATGCCGTCTTCTCGAAACCGCCGACGAAATCCACGAAGCGCGGCACGGCGTAGCGCGGCATGCGCGGCACGCACCAGTCCAGCAGGTTCCAGGGCTCCGGCCGCGCGCCGTTCTCCGCCAGCAGCAGCGCCAGCACCTCCTCTTCGCCGCCCGCGCCCGCGACCTTGACGCCGACCACCGCGCTTTCGGCGATATCGGGATGCGCGTTCAGCACCTGCTCGACCTCGAAGGCGGAAATGTTCTCGCCGCGCCGGCGGATGCAGTCCTTGATACGGTCCACATAATGGAGCCGGCCGCGCTCGTCGAAGCGCGCGGCGTCGCCTGTGTGAAACCAGAAATTGCGCCACGCCTCGACGGTGCGCTCCGGCATCCGGTAGTAGCCGGTGAAGAAGCAGCCGGGCATTTTCGGGCGGACCAGCAGCTCGCCGACCTCGCCCGCCGGCAGCGGCATGTCGGTCTCGGGGTCCGCGACGAAGGCCTCGAACCACTGCTCCGAGATATATCCGGCGCAACCCGGCTCCACCGGCTCCGACAGCCGGCACCAGAACGGCATGCCGCATTCCGTCATCCCGAAGCCCTGGAGGATGCGCAGTCCGAAGCGGGCCTCGAACTCGGCGCCCCAGGGGCCGATGGGCACCGCCAGCGTCACGCGCAGGCGATGGTCGCGGTCGCGGGGCGCGGGCGGTGTGTTGAACAGGAAGGGGTTTATATACGAAAGTAACAATCGACCCCGCGCTTGCCCCCGCACCCGACCCCCCTATAAATACGCGAGTGGCGGAGAGGAGGGGTTCTGCCCCCGCGAAACACGATTCTGGCCGCGTTTATCGCTTCTCAGGCGGCTGCCCACGCTAACAGGCGAGCCTCTCCGCCGCTATTTAGATTCTCCGACGCTCGCGCTTGCCCCCGCTACCGACCACCTATAAATAGGAATGTGGTCCCCCGGGACGGGTTTGAACCGTCGTTTCCCGCTTGTAAGGCGGGCGTCCTTGGCCACTAGACGACCGGGGGACCACCGTATTTAGATTCTCCGACGGCTATCCTCTTGACGCCCCTCCGGCGCGTCTCCTACGCTCCTCGATGCAGACACCAAGGCGACCCCGCTCCGTCGGGTCGCCCGCCGAATACAACAGCCCTAGACCTGGCGAGGGAGTAGCTGCCCGCGCCCGGCGAACAGGCGGGGTCATCCATTCGTCTTGGTTGTCTGCAACGGCCCGGCACCAGCCGGTCCGCACGCGACAAGCAGTGGGGGCGACATGGAGACATACCCGCCAATCGTGCAGAACGCGCTGAAGGGCATGAGTAAGGACGACAGGCTGACCTTCGAGGCGGAGTACATCAAGCAGAAGAAGAACGTCATGCCCATGCTCATCGCGACGTTCTTCCTCATACACTTCTTCTTCTACGGGCGGACGGGCCTCGGCATCGTCTTCATCCTCGTGGCGGGCGTCGGGTTCGTCGCCGGGGGAGCAATCTGGTGGATAATCGAGCGTTTTCCTACCACCACATCTTTTCCGGCAGGAACGTGGGAGGGAAGCTGTTGGATTCGCCGGGAGTTGTCAACAGGCCGAAACATTCGCCGGGCGCGATGGCGCTCGCAGCGGTGCTTTCGCTTGGTCTCCCGGGCTGCGGCTGGTTTGACCAGAATCAAGTCGAGCAGGACGCTGCGGCGGTCGAGGGGCGGCTGGATTCGGTGGAGTCGCTTGAGCCTGACAGGCCCGGCTTCCGCTCTCTCACACAATCGAAGGACCCGTATCTTGCGCTTCGACCGGTAACGGAGGAACGAACCCGCCTTCCCGACGACCTGACGTCGGATACCGGGATTGTCGTGACGATCGGCGACGGGCCGGGCGACGAGGTGCTGGCGCGCCGGATCTCCGATGCGGCCGGCACGCGCGTCCGTCTGGTCGGGGCGCCATGGCAGCCGCCCACCGTTGCGGAAAGCCCGGCAGAGGCAGCAGGCGAACTGACGGACAGCGTGTGCGAAGGCTGGCTGGGCTCCTGGGCGGACGAGCTGTCGGGCGAGGCCGGCGTGTGGGCCGGACCGCTGGACCGGCTGCTGGACGCCTGGACGGAGTGCGCGGGCTATCGGTGGCAGTATGACGGCGAGGCCGGGACCGTCGAGGTCCTGCGCTCCGAGACCCGGGTCTTCGGCGTCCATGCTCTGCTGGGCAGCCAGCAATACAGCGTGACGACCACGACCTCGGGAACCGGCGGCGAGGCGACGTCCGGATCGTCCTCGCAGTCGATTTCTTCGGAGATGACCTATGCGCCCTGGGAGGAGATTTCGGCACAGGCGACAGCGGCGGCGGGGTCCGAGGGGACGGTCACGGTCTCTGCGACGGCCGCGACGGTAACGGCGAGAGGCCTGCCGCGCGCCGTCGAGCGGGTGCGGGCCTATCTGGAGCATGTGAACCGTCATGTGCTGAGGCCGGTGACGCTCTCGGTGCATCTCTACTCGGTGCGCTTCGACAGGGGCTCGGACTACGAGGTCGGCCTGACGGGGCTGCTGCCCGAGGCGTTCGGCTCGAACTTCCTGGTCGGTGTCGAGGGCGGCGCGATCTCCGTGGTGAAGCCGACGGCGGTCGGGGCCTCAACCCTGCAGGCGACGGTGAGCGCGCTTCGCAAGGTCGGCACGACCTCGCGCCTGGGGGACCGTAAGGAATGAGCGCCGCACAGGCAGTCGCTGCGCCGCGCCGGACCGCGGCGCGGCCAGCGGGCGTGACCGTTCGGTTCTCGCAGTCCGGAGAGGACATCGCCGCGCGAGTGGGCCTGGCTCGGCGGGCGTATGAGGAGATGGGCGACCGCTCGCTCCCGTTCGATGAGGTGCTGGTCAGGCGGGGTGTTGTCGAGCGCCTTGCGAAGCCCAGCAGGTATTGCCTGCTGCAAGTCGAACGTGGCGACCGCACCGTCGGCATGCTGTCGGCGGCGGTCGGGCCCCACTGGTACTCGTCCACGCTCGGGGCCTCGGTCCTCGCCTTCTACGTGCTGCCGGAGCATCGGGGGTCGCTGGCGGCGATCAAGCTGCTGCACGCTTGCCGCCGCTGGGCCGGGGAGCGCGGCGCGGTCCATCTGTATGTCAACGTCGCCTCCGGCGTGGATGTCGCGCGGACCGACAGGCTGCTCAAGCGGCTCGGCTTCCGGCTGACAGGCGGCAACTACGAGCTGGCGTTGTGAAGGCTCTGGCGACAGGAGCCGGATCGTTCCGGGGAGCCGGGACACCGATGGAGTTCTTCGGCTGGATCCAGGCCGGCACGGGCGCGCTGACGGTTTGGGCGGTCCTGTTCGCGGATGCCGGCGCGGCCTGGTGGGCGCTCGCGCTGTTCGGCTATTTCCTCTACGGCTGCGTCGGACTGTCGATCGGGTTCCACCGCTACTTCGCGCACCGGAGCTTCGCGGCGCCGCGCTGGGCGGTGGTCATGTTCCACCTGCTTGGGGTCGCAGGCTGCTTCGGGACCGGGCCCGCATGGGCGGTCACGCACCGGCGCCATCACGCCCATGCTGACCGGGCGGGCGACCCGCATCCCGCCGGTCGGCTCGGCGGGCGGGCTCTCCTGGTCGGCAGCTACGGCGCGCAGGCGGACAGGATCGCGTTCAGGCGCGAGTTGCGTGGCGACCGTCTCGGCCTGTGGCTGCACCGGCATTACTTGCCGCTGGCGATGGGCTGGCCGGCGCTGCTGGCGGCGCTGGACTGGCGCCTTGCGGTGTTCGGCTGGGCGGTTCCGGTCGCGCTGACGCTCTGGGCTGGCGGGCTGGTGACGATGGTCTGCCATCGCTGGGGCGCGCGCCCGCACGCTACCGGCGACGACAGCCGCAACAATCCCTTCGTGGCCCTGCTCGCCTGGGGCGAGGGCTGGCACAACAACCATCACGCCGCGCCCGGCAATCCGGAGTTCCATCGGTGGCTCGATCCCGCCGGGCTGGTGCTCCGGCTCGCCTTCCGGGCGCAACCAGCAGCGAGAGAAGTCAACAATGGGTGAGGCCTCCATGCACGGAAAGAGAGGAATGAAGGACGGCATCGTTGCGAGCGTGAAGACGGCGCTGGCGACCGCCGGCGCGGGGCTGTTGCTGGCCTCCTGTGTGGCGCACGGCGCAGGAGAAACGGTCCCGCCTCAGGGCAATTTCACCTCCCACGACAAGGCGTTCTTCGAAGACCTGCTCAGGGACAGCGTGTGGATTTTCGGGAGACCGAACGTCCGAATTTACGGCAAGAGGTATAGCAACGTCCCGCATGTCCGGCTCTTCCGCGGTGATGGCCGGAGTTTTGAGTGCGTCGGGCGGTGGGTGAAAGGCGGAAAGTTGCACTGGGTGGAAAGGAATCCTTCCCACTGGTTTATAGAATGGGGCGGCTCTGGAGCAGCGTTGGGAATTGATCGTCGGCAGAGAAAGCCAGGCTTTCAGCGCATGTTCTATGACCAAGAAACCGGTGCGACGTCGAGCGAAATCTACAGCTATGACAAGACGGAAAATCGTATTTGGTTTCGTATCCGTAACGGCTGGGTGCAGGACAGCCTGCCCCGTTCCTTAGCAGACGGCTGCCCCGGTCTTGCCGCTGCCCGGCCCGCGGGCATGCGCATCAACGAGAAGCAGACCGCGCACCTGCTGGACGAGCTGCGCCGGCAGGACCCGGACGCGCCGGTCCGGAACTTCCCGCGCTCGCAGCACAAGGCGCCCGGCCGCACGGGCCTCGGGGCCTCGGGCGGGAAGCCGACGACGACGAAGGCGGAGGTCGAGGCTTATCTCGAGGCGCAGAACGGCAACATCATGGTCGGGGGGAGTAAAGGGGCGGGTTACACCTATGTGCGGTCCGGAGGCCGGGAAGAGTTCTGGCGGGTCCAGACCGCCAACACTACCCGGATGTATTTCGACGTGGTCCGTTCGGAAGACGGGCGCATGATCTGGTTCGGGAAGTACGACTATGTGTTCGGCTATCCATTCGGCTACCTGCCCACCGGCCACCGTCATCCGGCGTTCCAGCTGACGGACGAGTTTCTGGCGCGTCCCTATCCGCGCTCGCTCGAGTTCATGGGCGAGGCCTATGCGGACAAGCGGTTCGTGTTCCATCCCGAGGGGAAGTTCTCGGTGGTGGACGAAGCGGGGAACCTGGTTCCGGGCCCGCATTTCGACGGGACCTGGCGCTGGACGCGGGGCGAGCTGGAGATGACGGTCAGGGACGACCCGGCGGGCCCGCGCAGCATCGAGTGGTGGGAACTGGCGTCCGATCTCGACCTGCAGCCGAAGATCTGGTCGCGGCTGACGCCGAACACCGGTTGAGGCAGCGGCGCGGATGTCGAGCATGTTTCGTGATCGGGCTGTTGCGGCTCCCGAAGCCGTCGGGGGCTATCCGGGCGGCGTGCGCAGATATTCGAGCACGGCGATGGCGGCAGTTGCGATCGCGACCATGGCCCCGACAAGGCGCCAGAGAAGCGAGGTCGTACGGTCCATCAGCCGGCGTTCCATCTCGGCCATGCGGTCGATCAGTTCCGTCTTGAGCGTGCCGAGTCCGGCTTCGAGTTCTACCCTGGTCGCCAGCGGGGCGAGCGCGGCTTGCAGTTCCGGCCTGGTGACGGGTTCGCCGGCGTCGGATGCAAGCCGCAGTTGCGTGGCGATGGCCTTGGCGTGTTTCTCGTCGATGCCTGCGTCGTGCAAGGCCTCCGCGGCAACGAGCGTATCAAACTGTGCAGCCATGCATTCATCCTGCATGGCGGGGCCGGTCCGCGTCAAGGCGTTGACCGGGTTTCTGCGGCATCTCGCACCGTTGTTTCTGCTGCTGTCGGCGACCCTGACGGCGTCGGGCGCAGCAACGGCCCAGGACGCCGCGAGCCCGGCATCGACGCCCGGCGCTCCTTCGACGGTCTCGGACCCGCCTCCGGCGCTGGGCTTGCCGGAGCGGCCGGGGACACCGGCGGCGCCATCGGGGCCGTTGGATGGAACCCCGTCACCGGCAGCAGCGGAACGGGCCGCGCCGTCCGCCGCCGGCGAGCCGGGGCGGCAGGCGGGCGATGCGAACCCGTCCGCTGCCGACGAGCCGGGGCGGCAGGCCGATCCTCCCCCTGCCGCCCCGGCGACTTCCCCGGCGGGTCCTCCGGAGTGGTTCTGGCGGGATGCGGAGATCGCGCAGGCGTTCGAGTGTCCGATCGGTCCGATCGCTGTGATGCTTGAGGCGGCGCAGGGGCAGTCGGAGTTCAGCCCGGCGCTGGAGGTGGAGCGCGAGGTTCTGGCGCTGTGCCGGGACCGCTGGGCGGTTCTGAAGGAACTTGTGGACGCGGAGCTGTCGCTGGCTGCGGTGCTGCGCGCGAGCGCGGCGGCGCGGGCGGAGGAGGAGGTGAAACTCGCCGCGGTCCGCGAGCGCGAGGCGCTTGCGCTGGAGGAGCAGCGCCGGCTTGCGCAGGCGCGGATCGAGGGCGCGCGCCAGGGCGCGCTGGAGGCGGCCAGGGCGGCGCGCGCGCGTGAGGAAGCTGCGGCCGCTGCGGCTGCGGCGCCGAAGGCCGAACCGGAAGTTGTTGCGTTACTCGAGCCTGAGCCCGGGCCGGCGCCGGAGGAGCGTTACGGCTGGTTCGCGCTGAAGGGTTCCGGGACCGAGTTGCTGGCGGGCGTGACGGACGGCGAGGGCCGCTGGTGGGTCCGGGTCGGGGACGCGCTGCCGGGCGGGGTGCGGATCGGGGCGATCCGGGCGCGGCCTCCGCGGGTCGTGGTGGCGGGCGGGGCGGCTGCCGGCCTGCCCTACAGGCCCGGGGGGCGCTGATGGCGAAGGGTTTCGACTTCCTGTCGTGGTTGGGACTGCGCGAGCGGCCGCCCTGGGTGGACGCCGGCGGGCTCGTGAGGTGGGAGCGCATGGACGACGCGTTCCAGGCGGTCTGCGCGGTCTGGGCGGACGGCCGTTGCCTGATCGCGGACGGCTACGCGATGGACGCGCATGTCCGGACCGTGCTGGGGGCGCTCCGGGCGACGGGGATCGTGCCGGACCGTCTGCGCGAGCAGACGGTGCCGCTGGAGCGAATTGCCGAAGCCTGGGGGCGCGGCCGGGGCGAAGGGCTGCTGGAGATCGCGGACCCGCGAACGGTCGACCGGGTGGAGGCGGACCGGCTGGAAGTCGCGAACGACGTGGCGGTGGGCGGCGACTTCCGCATCGGCGGCGAGTTCGCCATCGGCAGGGCGCTGCGCATGGAGGGGACGTTCAGCGCGCCGGACGGGGTGACGTTCACGGGCGACGCGGAGTTCACGGGCCGGGTGAACGCGAAC
>JAJECF010000173.1 GCA_022822125.1 Alphaproteobacteria bacterium | reverse complement strand
GCTCCTTCGACAGGCTCGGGACCGGTTCCTCCGGGAAGAAGGCATGAAGACCCCCGCGCAGTGTCATGAATTGTCATGATCGGCATGCGCCCGGCGCATAGGGCTCGTCTGTTTTCAGCATATCTCCCGGCTTCCTCCTGTCCCGGACGCGAAAGGGCGGCCCCGGAGGAGGCCGCCCTGTTCCGCCTCCAGTTTACCACGATTTCTCTCATGTCAAGTGCTTGCCCCCCACACTTCGCCGCCCCGGCCCCGTTTTGCCGCCGCGAGCCGCCCGCAGAGCCGCCGCGCGGCCCCCGATACCGCCGAAATCACTGTGGCGTTTTTGCAACAATCGACCCCGCAAAAAGTTCGCGTAATGGGGAATATGAGAAATTTACTCATGGCGACCACAGCCCTCGCCCTTACGGGCGGGCTGGCGGCAGCGCCGGCATTGGCGGCCGACAAGATGAGCGTCGGCGTCAGCGGCTACATGCAGCAGTGGTTCGGCATGTCCAGCGTCGAGGACACGGCGAACCCGATGACCGAGGGCGGCGTCGCCCAGCAGTCCGACAGCGAAATCTTCTTCAAGGGCAAGCTGGAGGCCGATAACGGCCTGACCTTCGCGGTCAAGGTCGAAATGGAAGGCAACAGCCCGGCTGCCGTGGACGAGTCGCAGCTGACGGTGAGCGGCGAGTTCGGCGCGCTCACGCTCGGGGCCGAGGACGGCGCTTCGGTGCTGACCCATCACGGCGTCCGCGATGCGGGCTTCGGCATGGTCTGCGGCGACTTCGGCAAGTGGATCAACGGCATCAAGGGCTGCGGACCGGGCGGCGCAGGCACTGCCGGCCACGCCCTCGGCGACAAGAACAACGTCACCTACTTCTCGCCGCGCGTGAACGGCGTGCAGTTCGGCGCGACCTACATCCCGAACATCGATCAAGAAGGCAGTGCGGACCCGCTGACGGACAACGACAACGACGCCTGGTCGATCGGCGGCAACTACAAGGGCGATTTCGGCGGCGCCAATGTCGCGGTCTCGCTCGGCTACTACCAGAGGGCCACCGACTACAACTACACCAACTTCGGCCTTCAGGTCGGCATGGGCACGTTCAGCTTCGATGTCGCCTATGCGGCGTCGGACGACGGCGCGGACGACGGAGACAACACCGAGGTGGTGGCCGCCGGCCTCATGTATTCGGACGGCCCGATGACGGTCACCCTCGGCCACACCATGTCCGAAGCCGACGACGGCGACGAGCAGGGGGCCACGCTGCTCTCCGCAGGTTACACGCTGGCGCCGGGCGTTGTCTGGAGAAGCTCGTTGTTCGCCGCCGAGCGGGACCGCGGCATGACCGACGACGATGCAGGCCACAGCGTCGAGGGCAACGGCTTCATGACCGGCTTCACCATCGGCTTCTGATCGCAGTCTGCAAGAGACCGAGCTGAAGCACACAGACACACAGGAGATTCCTGAAACATGGAAACCAGAAAGTTGAAACTCGCGCTGTCGGCAGGGGCACTCGCCCTGTCGCTGGCGCTCGCCGGATGCGGTGGGGGCGGGAGTGCGCAAATGCCCGCGGATCCGCCTCCTCCCACGCCGTATGAGGTGGCGCAAGCTGCCATTATGACGGCCGATACGAAAGAAGCCGCCGAAGCGGCGGTCGCCACGGCGGTGGAGGCCGGTATCACCGGCGCACAACTGCAAAGCCTGAACATGGCCGTCGCCACGCGTTCAGCGACGCTGGCGGACGCAGCGGCTATGGAAGCCCGGCAGATGCTGGTCAATGCCGCCATGTGCACCGAGGCAACGGAAGCATGCGTGGAGGCGCATGACAAACTGATCGCGGCGTTGCAGGCCGATCTCAACGCAGTGCAAGCTAACGACGGTGCCACCAACGCCGAGGTGCAAGCCGCGCGGGAGGCCCTGGAAGCGGCGCAAACGACGCGCCAAGGGATCAGTTCGGCGCTTGCCGAAATCGACCGGAGCACCGCGACCGGTAGTGCAGTCGGTATGGCCGTGGATGCGGCCAACGCGCTTGAGACCGCCCGCACCGCCGACGACATTCAAGGTGCCGAGGCGTTGCTTGCCACCGCCGAGGGTATGCTTACCGAGTCAGATGACTATGCCGCCCAGATCGCGGGTGCGAAAATGGCCATCGCGCGGGCTAAGGAGCGGAACATGGTCGATCAGGCGGTGATGGCTGCGCAGAATGCGGCCACGGGCCTGACTGAGGATTCCAGCGCAAGCGCCGTCACGAACGCCCAGGGTCTCATCGCAGACGCGAACACGGCGATCGACGAAGCCATGCACCTGACCGACGCCGAGAAGACCGAGCAAACCGGCAAGGTCCAGAAGGCGCAGGAGACCGTCACGGTGGCGAAGCAGGCCAACGACGCCGCTGCGGCTGTGGCCAGGGCGGAAGAGGAACGCAAGGCCAAGGAGAAAGCCGAGGCTGACGCAAAGATGGCACGCGCTTTGTTGAAGGCGCTCGATCCGATGTTGACCACGAGAGCTACCAATCCACTGCCGGCCTTGTCGGTAACGGTGACAGCGAAACACAATATGCCACCGTCGATTGCGGCCCAAACAACTCTCGATGATACAGCAACGGATGTACCAAATCCGAAGTTCGCAGATGGTGAGGCTGCTGATGCCGTATCGGGCGGATGGTCCGGTTGGCAGGTGACCCGCGAAGACAAGACGAATGAGGATGCGGTCGTCGTTTACTCGAACATCGATGCGCCGACGCTGACGCCGTTCGCGGAAGTCCATGATGCCGATCCAGACGGCAAGATAACGGTGCCCACCACCGCGGACACCAGAATTGTCTCGACGCATTTCGCCAAAACAGGCTTGGTGACCCATAAGCCCAACTCCAGACACCAAGGCGAGACCGAAGACAGTTTCGTCGAATATCCTGGTACCTACCAAGGCGCTTCGGGACGCTACACCTGCGATGGTGCAAGCTGCACTTCGCAGCGCGGCTCCAACGGCGTGTTAACCCTTGGATCAGGCTGGTCCTTCACGGCCGATCAAGGCGCCATGGTGTCCGTCGCCGATTCTGCGTACCAGCATTTTGGATGGTGGCTCCGAAAGGATAACGCAGGCATGCCGGCACAGGTGCATGCATTTGCGGGTGGTTCGGCCAACACCAAATTCGGCGATGCCACTGCTGCAACAGTTGTCGGCAAGGCAAAATTCGATGGAGCGGCAGCTGGCAAATATGCCATAAACGATCCGCTGCCTGGAAATCCGGCACACGGCGGGCATTGGACAGCCTCTGTTTCGCTGACTGCCGATTTCGATGCAACACTGACTGGTGGAACTGAAAGTGCTGGCACTATTGAAGGCATGATCGACAATTTCATGGCGGGCGGCATGGCAATGCCGTGGTCAGTGGAATTGAAGAAGTCTGCGATTGGTGCAGGTGGTGCTGCAGATCACTTCAGTGGTGGTCTGACAGTGTGGACCATTGACGGTCGTGCAGCTGCGGAATCAGGGGGCTGGATGGGTAGCTTCTATGACGATGACACTAACACTGATACTACGTCCAGAAATGATGGCCTGCCATCGGCTGCGGCGGGAACGTTCAATACCGATTACGGAACCGCTGGACGTATGACTGGTGCCTTCGGAGTGTCAAACTCGGCGGCCGACACGCCGAGGTAATCGCCGTCGCCTCTAGCGACCAGCCCGGACCCCGGCGCGCTCCCGTGTGCGCCGGGGTTCTCTTGAAGGGCCGGCCCGGGTTTAGGTGTCATCCCCGACCCCCTTGCGTCCACGGGCCGCTCGCCAGAGGGGCGCTTTCTTCGTCTCTCCGGCTCCTTTTCCCAGCTGCCGTGTGCGGTCGGGGTTTCCTTTGAGGACATAAGTTTGGGCTTTGAATGTCGTCGATGAGCCGCCTTCTCTACGCCCTCCTCGTCGCCGGCCTGCTGGTCCTGGTCGCAGGCAGCATTGCCTATGGGCAGGGCACCGACGCGCGCTTCCGCACGGGCCTGGCGGCGGTGGGTCAGGCCATGACCATGCCGGAAGGCGAGGAGCGCGACGAAAGGCTGGCCGAGGCCGTATCCGCCTTCCACGGCATTCTCGTGGAGCGCCCGGCGCTCGTGCGCGTGCGGCTCGAACTGGCCCGCGCCTTCTTCCTCGCAAGGGAGGACAGCCTGGCAAGGCGGCATTTCGAGACCGTGCTGGCCGGCGACATCCCGAAACCCGTCGCCGCCAATGTCCGCCGCTTCCTGAACGCCATTCGCGCCCGCAGGCAATGGTCCGCCCGCTTCGGCATGGGGCTCGCGCCCGACAGCAATATCACCGCCTCCTCCGGCGGGCGCACCATCATGATCCCGGTGCTCGGCCAGGTCCTGCCCTTCACGCTGGACGAGCCGAGCGAGGAAGAGTCCGGCATCGGCCTCTCCGTGTGGACGGGCGGCGAATACCAGCACCGGCTCGCCCCGCAATGGCGGCTGCGCGCGGGCGGGGACCTGTCGCGGCGGGAATACCGGGGCGGGGCGTTCGACCGCATGACGCTTTCCGGCTACACGGGGCCGCGCTGGCTGATCGATGCAAGGACGGAAGCGAGCCTGTTGCTGGACGCGCGCCGCCACTGGTCGGGCGGCAAGGGCGTCCACAGGGAGGTCGGCCCCCGCCTCGAAGCCTCGCGGCGGCTGACGCGGCGCGTGACGGCGCAGGGCGGCCTCTCCCGGCATGAGAGGCGGCATGACCGCAGCCGGACGCAGGACGGACCGGTGACGGGCCTTCACGGCGGCCTCTCCTGGGTGGTGACGCCGACCCTGCGCCTCGACTTCTCCGCCGGCCTCGGCAGGGAGCGCCCGGAGTCGAAGCGCGACCGCAGTGAAAGCCGCTGGGCCTCGCTCGGCGCAAGCTGGGCGCTCGGCCGGGGCTTCACCGTCTCCGGGGCCGCAACCCTGCGCCGGACCGCCTATGGACGCGGCTGGTGGCCCTTCATCACCGACAACACCCCGCGCAAGGACGAAACCCGCACAATCCGCATCTCGGCCCACAACCGCGCCCTCACCCTATGGGGCTTCAGCCCGCGCGTCTCGCTGGTGCAGGAGAGCCGCGAGAGCAACGCCCAGCTCCACGACTACGAACGCACCAGCGGCGAGCTGCAATTCGTCCGGCTGTTCTGAGTATCCTTCGACAGGCTCAGGACAGGCTCCTTCGATACGCGCCCGCTGACGCGGTCGCTACTCAGGATGAGGAAGAAGAGGCGGCGCGGCTGACGCCGCTACTCAGGAGGAGGAGAGGGACGGGGCCTGCCGGCGCGGGCGCTGCTCAGGATGAGGAGCAAGGGGGGCGGCAATCGTCCCTTCGACAGGCTCAGGACAAGCCCTTCGATACGCGGCTGGCGCCGCTACTCAGGACGAGGAGAGGCGCCCGCTGGCGCGGGGGACAGGGGGTCGGGCCCGTCATTGCGGGCCCGATCCGGCGCTACAGTTCGCCGTCGGCCTTCAGCATGTCCAGCGAGCGGGCGAAGGCGTCCACTGTGGCGTCGATTTCGGCGTCGCCATGGGTGGCGGAGATGGTGCCGCCCGGCCAGCCGGTCAGGTCCACGCCGTTCACATTCATCGCCAGCCTCAGCTTGTGCGCCGCGCCCGGCGCATTGCCCCGCAGTTCCTCATAGCCGCAGGCGAACGGGTCGAACCTGTCCGGCGAGACATCCGCCCGCCCGGCGGGATTGGTGAAGATATGGAAGACGGAAAACTCGCCATAGGCCGCCCAGGGAACGCCCGCGGCGCGTATGGCGTCGTTCAGCCCGGCCCGCAGACGCGCGCCCGCGGCATTGGCGCGCTCGCAGGCGCCGGTTGCCTCCAGCTTCGTCAAGGCCGCAAGGCCGGCGGCGGCGGCGACCGGATTGGCGTTGTAGGTGCCCTGGTGGCCGACCTTCTCGATACCCTTCTCGCGGGTGATGTCGAAGTCGAGCCGCTCGAAGAAATCCGCGCGGCCGGCAAGCGCCCCGCCCGGCACGCCGCCCGAGACGATCTTGGCGAAGGCCGTGAGGTCCGGCCGGATGCCGTAATGGCCCTGCGCGCCGCCCGGCGAGACGCGGAAACCGGTCACCACCTCATCGAAGATGAGCGCCGTGCCGTTCTCGGCCGTCGCCTCGCGCAGCCCTTCGAGGAAGGCCGGGGAGGTCGGCACCATGCCGGTGGAGGAGCCGGTCGGCTCCAGTATGACGGCGGCGATGTCGCCCCCGGCGAGCGCGGCGCGCGCGCCGTCCAGGTCCTCGGGATCGACCAGCACCGTGCTCTCGGCGATGCCGGGCACGAGGCCGATGGCCGAGGAGCCGTCGAAATGCGAGTTCTGGCCGGACGCCATATGGTCGTGCCAGCCGTGGAAATGGGTGCGCACCCGCATGATTTTCGTGCGCCCGGTCGCGGTCCGCGCGAGGCGCAGCGCCAGCAGCGTCGCTTCCGTGCCCGAAGAGGTGAAGCGCACCTTCTCCGCCGAAGGCACGAGGTCCTGGATCTTCTGCGCCCAGCGCAACTCGCCCGCATGGCTCGCGCCGAAATGCGTGCCGCAAGCGAGCGCCTCCGAGACCGCCTCCGCCACATCGGGGTCGTTATGGCCGAGGATCAGCGCGCCGTGGCCGCCGAAATAGTCGATATATTCATTGCCGTCGACATCCCATTTGCGCGGGCCCCGGGCGCGCTCGACATAGATGCCGTAGGGCTCGATGCGCCGGCTGTCATGCGTGATGCCGGAGGGGAAGGTGCGGCAGGCCTCCTCGAACAGCTTCGCGCTGGTCGGCGTCCTGTCCCGATAGGCGGCCAGAATGCCGGAATTACTGAGCGGGGCTTGCGCCATGGTGTTCACACTCCGTCGAGTTTGTAGAAGCGCCGCGCGGTGCCGGCGAACAGGTCGGCCTTTTCGCCGTCGGACGCGCCGGCGGCCAGCTTCTTGAAGGCGTTCCACATGACAGCATAGCTGCAGGACGCCTTGTCCACGGGGAAATTGCTCTCGAACATGCAGCGCGAGGGGCCGAACGCCTCGATGCAGGTCTCGATATAGGGCCGCCAGACGGCGGCGAGCGTGTCCGAGTCCGGCGCCCGGTCCTGCTTGTGGAAGTCGAACCCGTAAACCTTCATGCCGAGGCCGCCGAGCTTGACATGGACGTTTTCGCAGGCGGCGATGGCCCGGATGCCGTCCCGCCAGCCGGGGAAAATCTCATCGTGGCGCCCGGTATAGGGGCCGATGCCGAGCGGCCCGCCGACATGGTTCAGCACGATGCGCGCCTCCGGGAAGGCGCCGGCGAGGCCAACGACATCCGCAAGTTGCGTGTGGTAGAGCCACGCCTCGAAGGTAAGGTCCAGCGCCGCGAGCCGGGCGAAGCCCTCGCGGAAGGCCGCATCACCGAAAAGGCCCGGCGGCGGGTTGGTGTGGCTGTTGCGCACATCCGGGCTCGGGTCGTATCCGGCGGCATGGCGGATGCCGCGGAAGCGCCCGTTGCCGGCGGCGATCTCGGCCTGCAGCACGTCTTCGGCCGCAGCGCCCAGGGTCAGGTCCGCGAAGCCGACAATGCCGGCGCAGGCCCGCGTCTCGCCATAGCGCCCGGACGCGCTCATGGCGGCCGTGCCGTTGACGAACTCGACCTCGCCTATCGGGGCTTCCGCCTCCGGCCCGGCCTCCCGGTACATCGAGCCGCATTCGACGAACACCGTGGCGCGCACATTATGGCCGCTGCCGGTGTCCTCCAGCAGTTCGTGCAGCAGGTAGCGGTGGAAGGAGAAATCCCAGAGGTGATGATGCGGATCGACGATGGGCAGGTCCGGCTCGAGGATGTCCTCTTCGGTCGTGGCGAGCCAGGCGTCGTCTATGGCGGTCATCCGCGTTTCGACAGAATTTGCGGTCATTCCAGTCCGATCTCCTCTCTCACCCCCGGCGCCAGCGCCGCATGGAGCTTCGCCAGCCGATCGTAGCACTTGGCCTGGTAGCGGAACTGCGGCTGACGGAAGCGGCAGCCCGCCAGCACGATATCCACATCGCCCGCCGCATTGGCTTTCAGGAACGGCCAGTAGATTTCGCGCGCCATCTCCGTGAGCGCGGCGACGGCAGGGCCCGGCTCCTCCCACTCTCCCTCGACGCCGGAGAGGTCGTCCGCGCGCCTGACCCAGGCGTCCGTGCGCGGCGCGCGGGCGCGCATGACGGCCATGGGCGTCGGATCGATGCCGAGCGTCTTCAACTGGCCGAACAGCGCCAGATCGGCGACCGAGGGCCGCGTGCCGAACAGGAACCGCCCGTTGGCGACCGTGCTCTCCAGCGCGTCCAGCGCGCGCAGATAGCTCGCCTCGATGAGCGGCGCGGCCTCCGGTGTGGCGCCCACCAGGCTCATGCGCCCCATCTGGCGCTCCACGAAGGGCGCGACGGCGGCGGCGTATTGCTCCGCGGAGAGGTCCTCCCGCGCATCGTCCATCACCCAGCGCGCCGCGAATTCGCCGTCTTCCAGCGCATTGAAGCGGTAAAAGAACAGGCATTTGGTCAGCCACTCGTCGGCCATGTCCTCGATCAACCGGGCGAGGAAGCGGTCGCGCGGATGCTCGGGCAGGAGCGAACGTTCGGCCCCGTGGCGCTCCTCCAGCGCCTCCAGTATGGGCGTGCTGTCGGTCCGGAGTTCGCCGTCGGGGAATTGGAGCACCGGCATCAATTGCGGGCGCACATGGGCGAGCGGCTCATACATCCGCACGGAACGGCAGACCCAGCGATAGGGCAGCCGGCGGTAGCGCAGCGCCGCCCGGAGCTTGACCGTATAGGGCGAGGCCTCGACGCCGTAGAGGATGTAAGGGCCTCCGCCCGGCTCGCCGCCGGCGCCGGTCAATGGGAGAGGATCTGGCTGAGGAACAGCCTGGTCCGGTCCGACTGCGGATTGTTGAAGAAAGCCTCCGGCTCGTTCTGCTCCACGATCTGGCCTTCGTCCATGAAGATGACGCGGTGGGCGACCTGGCGCGCGAACCCCATCTCATGGGTGACGACCATCATGGTCATGCCGGTCTCGGCGAGATCCACCATGACGTCGAGCACTTCCTTTATCATCTCCGGGTCGAGCGCCGATGTCGGCTCGTCGAACAGCATGATGCGCGGCTGCATGCAGAGCGAGCGCGCGATGGCAACGCGCTGCTGCTGGCCGCCGGACAGCTGGCCCGGATATTTCAGCGCCTGGTCGCCGATCTTCACGCGGTCGAGGAAATACTGCGCGCGGTCCTCGGCCTCCTTCTTCGGCTCCCGGCGCACCCAGATCGGCGCAAGCGTGCAGTTTTCCAGCACGGAAAGGTGGGGGAAGAGGTTGAAGTGCTGGAAGCACATGCCGACTTCGGACCGGATGCGGTCGATATTCTTGATGTCCGAGGAGAGTTCCGTGCCCTCGACGACGATGCTGCCGGCCTGGTGGCTTTCGAGCGCGTTGATGCAGCGGATGAGCGTGGACTTGCCGGAGCCCGACGGGCCGCAGACCACGATGCGCTCGCCGCGATAGACGGTGAGGTCGATGTCGCGGAGGACATGGAACTCCCCGAACCACTTGTTCATGCCGGCGATCTCGACCGCGACCTCGCCGGAGGCGGTCATGGCGCGGCGTTCCTCGTCCCGTTCGGTTGCGGCATCGGTCATACGCCCGGTCCTTCCCTATCGGTGTCCGACATCGAGATTGCGCTCCAGATGCATGGAGTAACGCGACATGGCGAAACAGAAGATAAAGAAGAACAGCGCAATGAAACCATATAGTTCCCACACGATGCCGTTCCAGTTCTGGTCGGCGCGGATCGGCTGCAGCAGGCCCACCGGGTCGAGCAGCCCGATGACGATCACCAGGGTCGTGTCCTTGAACAGGCCGATGAAGGTGTTGACGATTCCGGGAATAGAAATCTTGAGCGCCTGCGGCAGGATGATGAGCCGCATCGATTTCCAGTAGTCCAGCCCGAGGGAATCCGCGGCCTCATATTGCCCCGCCGGCAGCGCCGCCAGCCCGCCGCGCACGACTTCCGCCATATAGGCGGACGCGAAGGCGGTCACCATGATGACCACGCGCAGGATGAGGTCGAATTCCGTGCCCGGCGGCAGGAAATAGGCGAGCAGCAGCCAGGCGACGAACAGCAGCGTAATCAGCGGCACGCCGCGGATGAACTCGATGAAGCCGACGCAGCACGCCTTGATGATGAGCAGGTTCGACTGCCGCCCGAGCGCCAGCACGACGCCGATCGGCAGCGAGCCGGCAATGCCGGAAACGCCGATGATGGTGGATAGCAGGAAGCCGCCGAGCCTGGCCGATTCCACCGGCTCGAGACCGATGGGCAGGACGGCGCCGAGCGCGTCGTCGAAGACGGTGACGCCGAACAGCCACCACAGCACCGTCGCCAGCACGCCCGCGGCCACCGCCGCCAGGAAGGCCAGCCCCTCGTCCAGCCAGCCGCGCGCCAGGCCCGGCAGATAGCGGATGCAGGCCCAGCCGAGAGCCGGCCCGACCAGCGCGCCGACCGGCCCCCAGAACGAGCCGCCCCAGATCAGCCAGTAGGCGAGCAGCGGGTAGAGCGCGGTGAAGATGAGCAGCTTGCGCGGCGCGGACGCAAAGAGCGCGGGCCAGATCGCGACGAACATCAGCACGAAGGCGACCACGGGCCGCCAGCGCAGATCGTCCGGATAGAAGCCGAAGACGAATTGCAGGAAGCGTTCGTTGATGACCGCGAGGCAGGCGCCGTCGTCGATCTTGCGGCATTCCTGGAGCGAGGAGGCGTTCCAGACCGAGTCCAGGAACAGCCAGGGCACCACCGAGACGAGGATATAGGCCACGAACGCCGCGGACAGCAGGGTCGCGACCGTGTTGAAAATGCCGGAGAACAGGTTCTCCCGGAGCCAGCCGATCGCGCCGCCGGTCCTCGCCGGCGGCGGGGCGGGCGGGATCTGCCTCTCGGCGACGAAGGCGGCGGAGGGCCTGTCGGTCATCTTACCGCTCCTTCAGCCGGACGCGCCGGTTATAGGCGTTCATGCCCGCCGAGATCGTCAGCGAGGTCAGCAGGTAGAAGCCCATCAGCAGCAGGATGCACTCCATCTCGCGCCCGGTCTGGTTCAGCGTGATGCCGCCGAGCGTGCCCGTGGCGTCCATGTAGCCGACCGCGATGGCGAGCGAGGAGTTCTTGGTGAGATTGAGGAACTGGCTGATGAGCGGCGGCACGATGACCCGCAGCGCCTGCGGCAGCACGACGAGGCTCATGGTCCGGCCGGGCCGGATGCCGAGCGCATAGGCGGCTTCCGTCTGGCCCTTGGAGACCGCGAGGATGCCGGCGCGCACGATCTCGGCGATGAAGGCGCCGGTATAGACCGAAAGCGCCAGCCACAGCCCGATCAGGCTGTCGCGCATGTAGATCCCGCCCTTGAAATTGAACCCCTTGAGCGCGGGAATCTCCAGCGAGATCGGCGACCCCATGGCGAAGAACGCCAGCAACACCGGAATGACGAGGATTGCAAGACGGATCCGGAAGATCGGAAATATCCGGCCGGTTTCCGCCTGCCGGACCCTGGCCCAGCGGCCGAAATACCAGGCGGCGGCGGCGGCCAGCAGCAGCACCGCCACGACGACGGCGGAGCCCGCCTCGAAGATCGGCGCCGGCACGTAGAAGCCGCGATTGGTGATGAACACGCTGTCGAAGAACAGCCCGCTCATTCCCTCCGCCCCCCGGAACGACCTCACGCCCGGCAGCACTTCGTTGACGATGGCGACCGTGAACAGAATCCAGATAAGCACCGGAATATTGCGGAAAGCCTCGATATAGACCGTCATCAGCCGCGCGACGATCCAGTTCCGGGAAAGCCGGAGTACGCCTGCGAGAATGCCGATGACCGTTGCGGTGATGCAGCCCAGGATTGCGACGAGGATGGTGTTGAGAATGCCGACAATCGCGGCGCGCCCGTGCGAGGACGTCGAGTCGTAGTCGATCAGATGCTGGTTGATGTCATAGGCGGAGGTTTCGAAAATGAAGCCGAAATCGATGTCCTTGCCGAGCGCCTCGAGGTTCCGGACCGCATTGTCCACCGCCCAGGCGAAAGCCAGCATGATAGCCGCCAGCGCGAATATCTGGATGGTGTAGGACCGGTATCTGGTGTCGTAGAGAAGCTGGCTGACGCGGAACGTTTCCGCGGGCGGTTGTCCTGTGCTGGACATGCGTCACGCCCCCCGTCGGGTTTCGGCCGCATCGTCCCGGAAGGACGAGGGCCCGGACAAGGAAAGGGCGCTTCCCCCGGAGGAAGCGCCCTTTGCGTTGCAGTGCTTACCGGAACGGCGGAGCGTAGAGGATACCGCCCTTGGTCCAGAGCTGGTTCAGGCCGCGGGACAGGCCGATTGCGGTGTTCTCGCCGATATGTTTCTCGAAGATCTCACCGTAATTGCCGCCGGTCTTGATGGCGTGGATGGCCCAGTCCGGCGCGAGGCCGAGCATCTCGCCATAGTTACCCTCGACGCCCAGCAGGCGCTTGACCTCGGGGTCCTTGGTGTCGGCCGACGCCATGCTGTCCACATTCGCCGCCGTGACGCCCTTCTCCTCGGCGATGATGAGCGCGTTCATCACCCAGCGCACGATGTCGCCCCAGGCGTTGTCGCCGTGGCGGACCAGCGGGCCGAGCGGCTCCTTGGAGATGATTTCCGGCAGGATGATGTGGTCGCCGGGAGTCTCGAAGGTGGCGCGGGTTGCGGCGAGGCCGGAAGCGTCCGTCGTGTACACGTCGCAGGCGTTCGCGAGGTATTTCTGCTGCGCCTCGGCGTTGGTCTCGATCGGCACCGGCTCGTAGCTCATATTGTTGGCGCGGAAAAAGTCGGCCAGGTTGAGCTCGGTGGTGGTGCCCGTCTGGATGCAGACGGTCGCGCCGTCGAGTTCGGTGGCGGATGCCACGCCCATGTCCTTGCGGATCATGAAGCCCTGTCCGTCATAGTAGTTGACGCCAAGGAACGAGAATTTGAGATCGACGTCCCGGCTCAGCGTCCAGGTCGTGTTCCGGTAGAGCAGGTCGATCTCGCCCGAGGCCAGCGCCGTAAAACGGGTCTTGCCCGTCGTCGGCGTGAACTTGATCGCATTCGGGTCGCCGAACACGGCCGCCGCCGTCGCGCGGCAGAAGGTGACGTCGAACCCGTCCCAATTGCCGTCGGAATCGGTGAATGCGAAACCGGCGAGGCCGGTGGAAACGCCGCACTGGATGAAGCCCTTGGCCTTCACGTCATCAAGCGTCGCTCCGTGGGCTCCGACGGAGAACGCTGCGGCCGCAGCAGCGGCTACCAATGTCGTCTTGAGTCTCATGGGTTTCATTCTCCCGTTCGAGCGCTTCGCACAATCGTGCAGAAGCGTGCTGTTTACCCGTTCGGCGAAGTCGCCCCCAGCTACCGAACGCCACCTCCGCGTTCATGTGATTACCGAACGCGACCTCTACGGCTCACGTTATCAACCGGTGCGCCCCACGGCAACCGAAACTTCCCGAAACTTCCCGGCATCCGCCCGCTGGCGCCCCGCTTAATGCTTAATGCCCGTCGGTTCCGCGCGTTGCTCCGCCGGCGAATTCCCGGAACGACCGCGCGCCTTCCTCCGCGTGGCTGAGCGCGATGCCGTGGCGCGCGCCGGGAAACACCTGGAGGCGGGCGTCCGGCAATACCGCCAGCAGGTCCGCCGCGACCGTCATCGGCAGGAAGGGACTCGAATCGGGATGCAGCAGCAATACGGGGCAGGCAATGCGCCGGAAGGTGTCCGAAAGCTCTGCGCCCATCAGCAGGTCGGCGGCGTCCAGCAGCGATGAGGCGGCTGTGCGGCTCTGGACCTCATGCGTCCATTGCCGCTCGGCGCGGCCCACCTTGCCGTCGGCGAAGCGGCGCAGCACCATTTCCTCCGACCAGCGCTCCATGCCCTCGGCCTCGACGGCCGCACGCCAGGCGGCGACATTCTGTATTGCGGGTCCGTAATGGCCGGTCGAGCAGGCCGAGACGCTGGCGACCCGATCGGGATCCCTCGCCGCGGTGAACAGGCAGGCCGTGCCGCCGAGCGACTCGCCGACAAGGTGGAAGCGCTCGAACCCGGCCGCGTCGGCGACCGCCAGAATGTCGTCCGCCAGCCCGTCGAAGGACCAGCGGTGGTCCGGCCCCGGCAGGGTCGAACGCCCGAAGCCGCAAAGGTCGAACCGCGCGACGCGGAACCGGTCGATCAGGCCCGGCAGCCAGCCGGACCAGATGTCGCAATTCACCGCGACGCCGTGGCAGAACAGCACCGCCTCGCCGGGCGCGTTCCAAGGCGGCACGAGGTCCACGGTCTCGGTGTGGAGCGCATAGCCGGGTCGTTGGAGCATGGTCATGGGAGCCATGAAACGCACTTGCCCCCGGCTTGTCAAAAACCGGCCGCTATCGCCGCACGGCCGCCCTCCCCAGGAACAGCCAAGCGCCTCCATCATCCTTGCATTTCTGGAATTGCATTCCATAATTGCAAGGATGATACCACGTCGAACATCGCACCTCGTCCGTGCCCGGCTGGACCGTTTCCCGGCTGTGGCGCTGCTCGGTCCACGCCAGGCGGGCAAGACCACGCTGGCTGCGCTTATCGCCGAAGAGCGGCCGAGCGTCTATCTCGATCTCGAGGACGCGGCCGACCGGGCGAAGCTGAGCGATGCCGCGCTTTACCTGACCGGGCACGAAGACAAACTGGCCATCCTGGACGAAGTGCAGCGAACGCCGGAACTGTTCCAGACGCTCCGCGGCCTCATCGACAGGGGCCGTCGCCGCGGCATCCGGGCGGGCCGCTTCCTGCTTCTCGGCTCGGCGTCCATCGACCTGCTCAAACAGTCGGGGGAATCCCTTGCCGGCCGCATCGCCTATGTCGAACTGGGGCCGCTTGACCTTCTTGAAGTCGATGCCGATGCGAGCGACAGGCTCTGGGTCCGGGGCGGGTTCCCGGACAGCTTTCTGGCCGACAGCGACGAAGACAGCGCCGTCTGGCGGGAGAATTTCATCCGCACATATCTGGAACGCGATATCCCGCAACTCGGGCCGCGCATACCGGCGGAAACCCTGCGCCGTTTCTGGACCATGCTGGCGCATATGCAGGGCGCCACGCTCAACGCGGCGCAACTCGCACGCGCGCTGGCCGTCGACGGCAAGACGGTCGCCGGCTATCTCGACCTGCTTGTCGATCTCCTGCTGGTGCGGCGGCTACCGTCCTTCCGCGCCAATGTTGGCAAGCGCCTGGTGAAATCCCCGAAGGTCTATGTCCGCGACAGCGGCATTGTCCACACGCTGCTCGGCCTCGGTGACCGCGAAGCGGTGCTGGGTCATCCGGTCGCCGGCGGAAGCTGGGAGGGGTTCGTGTTGGAAAACCTGCTCGGCGCGGCGTCCGAACGGACGAAAGCGTGGTTCTACCGAACGGCCGCCGGCGCCGAAATCGACCTGGTGCTGGAGATGCCAGGCGGAAGGCTGTGGGCGGTGGAGATCAAGCGCAGCCTCGCGCCGAAGCTCGACAAGGGATTCCACCGCGCACGGGAAGACCTCGAACCGGAGCGCTCGTTCGTCGTCTATTCCGGCGACAATCGTTACCCGAAGAGCGAAGGGATCGAGGTAATCGGCCTGCGTGAGCTGGCGGGGATGCTGGCAGCGGCATGAAGCGCACTTGCCCCCGGCTTGTCAAAACCGGCTACGATGGACCCGCCATGGCAGTGCTCGAAGTTGAAATCTGGCGCGGAGAGGGCGGGGACGGCGCGTGGCGGCGCTATGCCGTGCCGCACCGGGCCAACCAGACCGTGCTCGATGTGGTGACGCATGTGCAGCGCCATATCGACCCCTCGCTCGCCTACCGCTTCGCCTGCCGGGTGGGCATGTGCGGCTCCTGCGCGATGACCGTCAACGGACGCCCGCGCTGGACCTGCCGCACCCATGTCTCCCGCGCCGCCCGCAAGGGCAGGCTGCGCATCGGGCCGCTGCGCAACCTGCCGGTCATCAGGGACCTCGCGGTCGATATGGCGCCCTTCTTCGAGAAATGGCGCGATGCGGAAGCCCGGTTCGTGCCGCCGCCCGCGCCTGCGGAAGAGGCCGTCCGGCCCGATGAGCCGGAGCGCATGGCGGCCGACGCCGGCATTGAGTGCATCAACTGCGCCGTCTGCTACGCCGCCTGCGACAGCGTGGCCTGGAACCCGGACTATCCGGGCCCGGCCGTGCTGAACCGGCTCTGGACGCTGGTGAACGACCGGCGCGACGGCGACCGCGACGGCCATCTGGATGCCGCCGGGGCGGGCTGCCATCTCTGCCGCAGCCACCAGGAATGCGCCGACGCCTGCCCGACCGGCCTCAACCCGACCGCCGCCATCGCCGGCCTCAAGCGCGAGGTCTTCCGCCGCGCCCTCGGCGGCGGAAGACGGGAAGGGCGGCCATGAAGGAGGCGTGGCTGTTCGCGGCGCAGCGCATCTCGGCCATGGTCATGGCGCCGCTGGTGCTGCTGCATCTGGGCGTCATCCTCTATGCGGTCCGGGACGGGCTCTCCGCCGGGGAGATCCTGGCGCGCACCGAGGGCAGCCTCTTCTGGGGCGCGGTTTACGCGCTGTTCGTGGTCGCTGCCGCCGTGCATGCGCCCATCGGGCTGCGCGCCGTGCTGAGCGAATGGGGCCGCTGGCGCGGTGCGGGCCTCGACATCGCCATGGCGCTTTTCGGCCTGCTGCTCCTGGCGCTCGGCCTGCGCGCCCTGGCGGCCGTGCTGTGAGGCGCGGACCCTGGTGGGCCTTTCTGCTGCACCGGCTTTCCGGCGTGGCGCTGGCGGTCTTCCTGCCCTTCCACTTTCTCGTGCTGGGCCTTGCGGTGGAGCGCGCCGCGCTCGACGGCGTGCTCAAGTGGACGGAGAATCCCTGGGTCAAGCTCGCCGAAGCGGGGCTGGTCGCGCTGCTGGCGCTGCACCTGACGGGGGGGCTGCGCCTGTTGCTGCTTGAGTTCGGGCGCTGGTCCGACCGCCAGCAGTCGCGAATTGCGGTGGCAGGCGGCCTGGCCCTGCTCGCCGGCTTCGGTTTCCTGGCGGCGGCCTTCGCATGATCGAGCGGCTGGATCGGGACATACTGATCCTCGGCTCCGGCGGCGCCGGGCTGTTCGCCGCCCTGCACGCCTACCGCGCCGACCCCGCGCTCGACATCGCCATCGCCGCCAAGGGCCTGCTCGGCAAGAGCGGCTGCACCCGCATGGTGCAGGGCGGCTACAATGTGGCGCTCGCGCCCGGCGACAGCCTCGAACGCCATTTCATGGACACGATCGAGGGCGGGGCCTGGATCAACCACCAGGAGCTGGCCTGGACGCTGATCGAGGGCGCGGTGGAGCGCATCCGCGAGCTGGAAGACGAGATCGGC